>CAXMTM010000079.1:0-9230 GCA_964196385.1 Arenicellales bacterium | reverse complement strand
CCTCACCACGATTGAGGTCGTACTCATAACGGGAGTCGAGTCCTGTCAGGGTGATCGGCATATCTTCAATCAATGCGCCGGTGTATGGATCTTCCTCATAAAGACGTTCTGACTCATCCAGCAGGCAGTTATCCCGAAGGTTTTCACGCAGATTATGACCGTCATGAATAGCTGTGCAGACATAAAAGGAATGCTTCTCGATCTTGAGCTGGAACCCGCCTTCAATGTCCGCATGAAAGAGCTCTCCCGCTGCAATCTTTTCAACACATTCCTGTTCAGTGAGTTTTAGCATGTAAATATTCCTGATCTGATTTACAAAAAGGTGCACAGTCATACTGCTTGCTGTGTCGTTCAAGCATCGGGAGTAAATGCTCGGTGTCGGCCGGATTGTCTTCTTCAATGACCACATCAAGAATCAGCCCGCTTTTGCCCGAACCAAGATTGAGCTTGTGTCCGTACTGGATATCCCGATTGCCCTTGATAATGATATCGGTGTGGGTCTCAAATAAACTGAAAATCTTCTCACCTGCTACTACGCCTTCACCCTGTAATACACGGCGTTGTGTCTGGTCGATCACCTGCTTGATCAAGGGCAGATAATGCCCCACTTCGGCATGCTATGGGCTGTATGACCGACTAGCGGCGATACGGTGGCGGCTGATGAGCTAACTCGGGAAATCGGAGGATAGCCAACTTCTACGGATTGTCCTTCTCTACTGGCATCACGCGTCCTTCGTGCACGGTGCCCCATACTGCTATATCCTTGATCTTGTCGGCTGGAACGGTCAGTGGATTATCCTCAAGCACCGTGAAATTCGCCAGTTTACCGTGCTCGATGCTACCGACATCCTTCTCCATCTGCAGCGAAAAAGCTGCCTCAATCGTGACTGCTCTGAGGGCGCCTTCCCGGCTCACAACTTGCTCGGGAGCCGCAACGCGGCCAGACAGGGTGGTGCGATTGACGGCAGAGTGCATAAGAAAGAGTGGTTGGGCGGGCGCCATCGGCATGTCGGAATGGAGGGAGTAAGAGACACCCGCTCGTTCAACGTCACCCAGGCGGACCATGGGATCGGCGCGTTCGGAACCGAGGCCTGACTTGCTGTACTGGTCAGCGAGGGCTACCGGGTAGTAAGGATTCGCACTGACGATGGCGCCGAGGCGGGCGATTCGATCGACCTGGTCCTTGGTGGAAACCGCAAAGTGCACGATAACCGTACGGTGGTCAAAACGGGGATTCCGTCGCATGTTCTCCTCAAGGTTGTTGAGCACCATATCGACACCAGCGTCGCCGTTCACATGGATGTGGATTTGATAGCCCGCATCCCAGTAGACCCGGAAGGCCCTGGCAAAGACATCGAGATCCATCATCTATTCGCCTTCGTGACCGTCGGTATAGCCATCCTTCAGCTGCATGAGCTGCGAATAGATTGCACCGTCTGCAAAGAGTTTGACTTGCCCGGGCACCATCGCGGTCATGCCCTCACCCCAGTCCATGATCTTTTCGGTCTCTTCCACTGCAGTGTCCGGATAGGCTGTGATGAATGACTTGCCATCCGGGATGAAGTAGAAGCGGAAAGGTGTGGAACGGTTGGAAAGAACCGCATTCTGGGTATCCTGGAGTTCTTTGGAAAGCAGGCCACCGGGTTCGACGGCGAGTGTAATGCCATTCGCGTGGAAGTAGTTCACCATGAACTCCAGCCCGTCAGAAATCCGCTCCGGAGTGGCCAAAGCCGGAGTAATTTGGTCAAGAATGCCGAACATCCCCTGCTCCCAGAAATGACCTTCCTCAAGGTTAGACTGCTCCTGGGCGCTCTTGGATTGTTTGGCAAGATATTCCATCGTGATTCCGTATTTCTCTATCGCAGCGGTATTAAGGATGAACTCGTGGCAGGAACGGTGCCACACCAGGATGGGGCGTTCCTTGCTCATCTTGTCCAGGTCGGCGCGAGTCAGTTTGCCGAAGAAGTAGTGATGAAAACCCCATGTCAGGAGGGGCTCCGCCGGATCAGTGAGCCTGGCCTCAGCCTCCTTCAGGCGCCGGAGGTAATCCTCCCGGTCTTTCGCGGCGGGCACCGTGCCACCGGGAGAACCCAATCCTCGATGGCGATAATTTCTGACGTCATGGTGAGAGACGTCAGGAATGGATGGTCGTGCTGGGCGATGAAACCGGGGATGATGACCTTGTCGGTAAAGGTGGAATCCACTCTGTAGGGCTGGTCACCTGCCCGTTCCTTCAACTCATCGACCGTGCCAACCGCCAGGATGCGGTCACCGACGACAGCCACGGCTTCTGCTGTCGGCCTGGCGGGATTGAGCGTAATCACTTCCTTTGCACGATAGATGGTCGCCTGCGGTAGTGGTTCCGCGGCACGCGAGATATCCTGCAGGGATGTTCTCTCTGCATGAACCGTTACTATGAAGCCAATCAGTGAAATGAAGAGGACGAGCTTTGGTTTCATGACGTTTCAATCCTATTGCTTGTTGTTGGCTCTCTTCCGTCAAGAGCCGATGCTACATTTTCAATATTAATTCGAAGAGCGGGGCCGCGCTGGCCACCGTCGTCGGTGTACTGGTTGAGGTGCCCGTGATGTTATCCCTGGTGGCGCTAGCCAATCGCACCCGCTCACATTTCGCCTGACCCGTTTCGGGATCGCACCGGGGTCCACTCGCTCATGCTTAAACTTTAATCTCCTCGCCTGTCTTTGCGCCGACGGAGGGTCGATCTATATCGACACCCTGGTCACCCTGGGGATTTCGGGTTCTCCGGTTTGACTTGAGTTAAAAAAGGTGTTCATATTTGCTGATGCTTTGGGTTAAAAAAGTTGTTCATATTTCCTCTATTTCAATCAGTCACGGGAGACGTACCCGCGTCGCTATCGATGACCACACCGGCAACAATCTCATCGGCAGCGACGTCGAGCAGTATCTGCTGCAGATCGTTCTGAACCTCGATGATTGAGCAGTCGGTGGTATCTCGGAAACAATGATGTCCCTGGCACGACGCATCCAGTTGCTGATCGCTCTGCTGGTAGTGAGCATCGGGATTGTCCTCTTCGTCGATCCGGTGCCCCAGGACCTCGCCTATCACGATTTCGCCGACAAGCGCGGCTGGCTCGGCATCCCCAATTTCGGCGACGTTACTTCCAACGTAGGCTTCCTGGTGGTCGGGGCACTTGCACTGGTTACCCTGATCTATCGATTCAAGGAGCTATTTCGCACTCCTGCTGACGCACGGCCGTACCTGATCTTCTTCGTCGGTGTCACCCTGGTCAGCCTCGGCTCGGGCTATTACCATTGGGCACCTTCCAACGCCAGCCTGCTGTGGGACCGTCTACCCATGTCCATCGCCTTCATGGCGATCAGCGCCGCGGTGGTGGCCGACCGGATCAATACCAAGGCCGGTAATGGCTGGGTCCTCGCCGTACTGCTCGTGCTCGGCCTCGCGAGCCTGTTTTACTGGGACTGGACGGAGTCGTTGGGTCGCGGCGACCTGCGTTTCTACGGGCTGGTGCAGTTCTACCCGATGCTCGCTCTGCCCATGATCATCTGGGCATTTCCCGACCACCACTACACCGTCGGCCGATTTCTCGGCTGGACGATCGCCTGGTACGGGTTCTCCAAGGTGCTGGAGTTCTTCGACCGGGGCATCTACGAGCTGACCGGCCAGCTGGTCAGCGGCCACAGCCTGAAACACCTGGCGGCGGCGGTGGCAACCTACATGGTGCTGCGGATGCTGATCGCGGCCAGCGCCCAACCCGCGCTGGCACCTCACGCGGGTCGAACACAGACAAAGACTTCGTAGGCGCCGGGCTCCGCGTAATCAAACCACTCGCAGCGTGCGCAGCATTAGTGACCGACCCGGGTCGTTTGTCGTGTGACCTCGCGTTTGCGCATTACAGATAAACGGGAAACTTTTCCCCGATCAATGGCTCAGTAGGGGATGCCTTTATACGCCTGGGAGAAGATTTCAGAGTCGATCGGCAAGGTCGCTTTAACCTCCGCCTTTACGGACTGAATCTGGCGATTGTAGAGTCTGCTATCAAGCAACAAACGCTGACTGTCGCACCGTTCGACGAGCACGATTATGGTGTGGACCTGGACAAAAATGGCAGACTGAATCTCGCCAATACCATTGTGTTCAGCGACCAACCAGGCGCTATGCAGCTCATTGGCAAGGCAGGTGAGTTACAAGCGCATCACCGTATTCATCTGGAGGCAGGTTTATTCCCCGAGTCCACCGAATTTTTCCATAGCTTGCGGTATCTCGATATAGCGAACACTGGCGAGGTGACACAGGCGCCGCGCGTGAAGGAAGTGCGTTATGGCGTGAAAAAGCGCTGGCATTCGCCGGCGCAACTTGCCCGTTTCGCAGCTGATGAGATCAAAGAAAAGGCTTACACTCCAGATCGGCCACGCTGGGTCAGAGGCAACCAGGAGTTCGGCGTCTCCAACCGGTTGGCATGGCAATATCAGGGTTTTATTGAAGACAGAGACGGAGACCTGAGACCACAAACTCACCAGGAGCTCGTCTTCTGCGTAGGTTGCCACAGTGGCATAGGAGCGACGACGGACAGCAATTTCAGTTTCGCCAGAAAGTTTTCCGACGGCCAGGCCAGCTGCTTTCTGGACACGACTGACGCGTCAAGTTATGCGGGCACCGAGCACGGCGCACCCGATGAGCGCGGGGTGGCGCAAATTGACAATCTACTTGCAGAATACACAAACTACATTCAACAAAATCACGCGCTGAATGATTTTCGCAATACCAGGGGAGATATTCGCCTTCCTCTGGATGCACAGCGCATGCGGTCACTCTTGTGGCCTACTGCCGAAAACGCAGTGCTGATGAATAAGGCCTACCGGCTAGTCGTGCAGGAGCAAAGTTATACGGCCGGGCGCGACGCGATCATCGCTCCGCTGGTTCATATGCACCAGCAGTTGGAGGAAGGGACACAAACGGGAGTAAAAATCCCGTTTGTGCCTGAATCTCCGTGACGCCATCGATATTTACGCACACTGCTAATCCACGGAGCCAGAGCGAAACTATATTCTATGCTTCCCGAAAACGCATATCACACTCATTCAAGCCGCCAACCGTTCATAATGATGCAGTCGGATGCTCCGTGACATTGAAGTGCACAGCTAATCAGATCCAGCACCGGGAAATCAATGCAGCACACCAGAATCAACAAACAAGCAGCGACTTGCACTGTCATGCATGAGCTGCAATCATGACGGCGACCGTGGCCACCTGTATATAAAGTCAAGCATGCCCGAACAACTGAGCCTCGATTTTCCCAGCCCGGATAACCTGCAACTCGTACTTGCCGGTAGCTGGCTGCTAACCGGCAGCGCCCCCTCCGCCACCGACATCGAGGAACAGCTCCAGGTGCGCGGGGATATCCGCAAGATCAGCTTCAATGGAACAGCCGTCACACAATGGGACAGCGGCCTGCTGACTTTCCTTGCCAGGGTCTACCGGCTGGCTGGCGAACACAACATCGACATCGACCCGAACGGACTGCCCGACGGCGCCCGGCGCATGATGGCACTGGCAACGGCGGTGCCGCCGAAAGAGGACACAGGCAAACACGGTGACGAGGCGGCGATGCTGGCACGCATCGGGCAGATCTCCCTGGATATGTGGCGCGCAGCACCCGAAATGCTGCATTTCCTCGGCGAGGTTATGCTCTCATTGGGCCGGCTGGTTCGCGGCAAGGCGCAGTTCCGGCGGGCCGACCTGATGCTGATCATACAAGACGTCGGACCACGGGCATTACCCATCGTTGCCCTGATCAGCTTCCTTGTTGGCCTCATTGTCGCCTACATGGGTGCCGTCCAGCTGGCGCAGTTCGGTGCCCAGATCTACATCGCCGACCTGGTCGGCCTCGGCATGACACGTGAAATGGGCGCCCTCATGACGGGCATCATCATGGCGGGTCGCACCGGAGCGGCCTTTGCCGCACAGCTCGGCACCATGCAGGTCAACGAGGAGATCGACGCCTTCAGGACGCTGGGTTTCAACCCGATCGACTTCCTTGTGCTACCACGCATGCTGGCACTGGTATTGGTCATGCCCGTCCTGGTGCTGTACTCGGACATCGTGGGCATCACTGCGGGCATGTTTGTTGCGGTGACGGCCTACGACATCAACACATTCGAGTACTACCAGCAGACGGTGCGTTCCATGGAGTGGTCGCACATCTGGGTCGGCGTGATCAAGGGAACGGTATACGGTTTGCTGATCGCCTTTGCCGGCTGTCTGCGCGGTATGCAGTGCGGGCGTAGCGCACAGGCCGTTGGCGAGGCGACCACCTCCTCCGTGGTGACCAGCATCCTGTTCATCGTCATCGCCGCCTCTCTGCTCACCATCCTGTTCCAGCAATTGGGTATCTGACATGGAATCGACAAGCGCCCGGAAGATTGAGCCAGATGACCATATAATGGTGCAGGACCTCACCATGGCCTATGGTGATTTCATTATCCAGCGCGACCTCAGTTTCAGTATCCGGCGCGGCGATATCTTCATCATCATGGGCGGCAGCGGCTGCGGCAAGAGCACGCTGCTGCGTCACCTGATCGGCCTGAAGGCCCCGGCAAAAGGCCGGGTGCTGTATGACGGGACCAGCTACTGGGAGTCACCAATTGCCGAGCAGGAACGTATCAAGCGTGGCTTTGGCATGAGTTTCCAGAGTGGCGCCCTGTGGAGTTCCCTGACTCTCGCCGAGAACGTCGCCCTGCCGCTGGGTGAATACACGGACCTTGGTCCGGGAGAAATCGCCGAGGTGGTTTCACTGAAGCTCTCGCTGGTCGGACTGGCCGGATTCGAGGAATTCTATCCCGCCGAGATCAGCGGTGGCATGCAGAAACGCGCCGCACTGGCGCGCGCCATGGCACTGGACCCGGAGATCCTGTTTTTCGACGAGCCGTCGGCCGGTCTGGACCCGATCAGCTCGCGACGGCTGGACGACCTGATACTGGAGCTGCGCGACAGCCTGGGTACCACCGTCGTGGTCGTGACCCATGAACTCGCCAGCATTTTCACCATTGGCAACAACTCGGTTTTTCTCGACCCGGAGACACGCACCATGCTCGCCACCGGGGATCCGAAGACCCTGCGTGATACAAGCCCCAACCCCGGGATCAGACGTTTTCTCAATCGAGGTGATATATGAGCAAGCATGCCAGCCCTACCCTGATCGGCGCCTTCGTCGCGGGTGCCATCGGGCTCATTGTGGCGGGAATCCTGATTATCAGTGGCGGCAAGTTGTTGCTGACCGACAAGACCAGTTATGTGCTCTACTTTCAGGGATCGGTCAAGGGACTGAATATCGGCTCCCCGGTCAGCTTTCGCGGCGTCAATATCGGCACTGTGACCGATATCCAGCTGGTGGTAGGTGAAAAGGAAGCCGACATCCATATACCCGTGATCATCGAGATCGACAATACGAAGTTTCTCAGCGACGAGACTGGCAAGCCGAAAATGGACGATGATGACAGCATCAATGAGCTGGTTGCGGCCGGCATGCGCGCCCAGCTACAGCTGCAAAGCATGTTGACCGGGCAGCTGCTTGTACAGATCGATTTTTTTCCTGATACCCAGGTACAACAGGTCGAAAATCAACAGCGCAATTTGCACTATATTGAAATACCCACCATACCTACGCCAATCGAGAAAATCGGAAAATTGCTGGAGAGCATCCCCGTCGACAAGGTTCTGGACCAGGTGCTTGCCACCATCAAGGGACTCGATGGACTGGTCAATTCCGAGGACCTGCACCAGTCCATCGCGGCCATGCACCTGGCGATCAATGATTTTCGCAAGCTGGTGGCGAACCTTGACCGGCAGGTCGAGCCGGTCGCTACCAACGTCAACCTGACGCTGGATGACACACGCAACGCCCTGCAAAAGGCCGGTGCCGCACTGGAAGGCATCAGTGGTACGCTGCAACAGGCAAACCTGACACTGCAGTCCGCCGATAACCTGCTGAATGACGAACAGGTCCTGACCGCGCTTGACAATGCACTGAATGAAATCTCATCGGCTGCCTACGCCATCCGCATCCTGGCCGAGACCATCAACAACCAGCCCGAGTCCCTGATCAAGGGCAGACGCTAAAACGGAGAAACCGCATGCACCCGTCACTCAAACTTTTCATGACCTGCCTCTGCGTGATGATGCTGGCCGGCTGCGGTGTCACCCAACCATCGAAATTCTATCTGCTGACATCGGTCGAGGGTGGCGACACAGCCGCAATGACCACACCAGGACCGGCCCTTGGCCTCGGTCCGGTTAGCTTCCCCGCCTACCTGGACAGGCCCGAGATCGTTCATCGTAGTGGCAACCATGAACTGCATTTTGCCGTTTCGCACCGCTGGGCTGAGCCCCTGAAGACAAGCTTTACTCGTTCACTGGCAGAAAACCTGTCGATACAGCTGCCAACCAACAGGGTCACCCAGTACCCATGGCCACGATCAACCCTTTATGACTACCAGATAATTCTTGACGTCACGCGTTTCGACGCCGATGCCAGTGGCACGGTCATCCTGTCAGCAAGCTGGGAGATCGTCCAGGCGGATGGAAAAATCGTCAGCAATCGGCAAAAAGCGACCTATTCAGAGCCTGCCGGTAGCATGGACTATTCGACAATCGTGGCGGCGCAAAGCCGTGCGGTGGGAAGGCTTAGCCGGGACATCGTTATGGCGATCGAACGCAGCAGGTAGCCGTCAGTGCAGTGAACCCCGTGAAATAACACGCTCCTGAATCCTGATGGCGACCGCCTGACATTCATCATCGAAGTGTAGTGGTCAACTGATTACGCACACAGATAGGACGCTATAATCTTGAATCCATGGTGTTCAGGCAGCACGTCGGATTACGCTGTCGCTAATCCGACCTACAGCTGGCAGCCCGTAGGACGGGTAAAGCGAAGCGTACCCGTCAGCAACAGAGTGCTGGCCCTGACGGGTACGTCGCTACGCTTCTTTACCCGTCCTACGCGGATTTTTTATTTAAGAAAGCGCTGGCTAATTCCTTCGTCGGCATGACGAATAAATCAGAGCTTCCTTATATGTTAAGTTCTCTGGTGTGGAGTGCAGACGCTTGCTTGATCAACGCAGTGTAATCGGCCTTTTTCTCGGGCCATTGTTATTCGTTTTTATTTTATTGTTGCCACTTCCTGAAGGCATGACGTCTGCAGGATTGAGAGTGGCGGCAGTGACCGTTTTGA
>CAXMTM010000078.1:0-5796 GCA_964196385.1 Arenicellales bacterium | reverse complement strand
ACCATCACGCGGCTCGATGAGCAGGCGTTCATGGTGGTGTGTTCCGATACGGCGCACCGCCATGTGCAGACCTGGATGCAGCGAAACTTCCACCACGGTGCCCATGCAACGGTCACCGATCTGACCTCGGCCCGGGCAATGCTCACCATCCAGGGCCCGAAGTCCCGCGCGCTGCTGTCGAGCATCACGGGCGAGGACATGAGCAATGAGAATTTCCCCTACCTGACCGGCCGCGATATGGAGATCGACTACTCGCTGGTATACGCTGTGCGCGTCACCTACCTGGGCGAACTCGGCTGGGAACTCTACATCCCCACCGAACAGGCAGTTGCGGTCTACGATCGGCTGCTGGATGCAGGCAGAGAGTTCGGGCTCCGCCACGCCGGCCTGCAGGCGCTCAACAGCCTCCGCCTCGAGAAAGCGTATCGCGACTACGGTCACGATATCGACAACCTGGACACGCCGATCGAGGCCGGATTGGGGTTCGCCGTGAAGCTCGATAAGCCGGGCGGATTTCTCGGGCGGGAAGTACTGCTAAAACAAAAGAGCGAAGGCGCTCTGAAAAAGCGGTTGCTGCAGTTCCGTCTTGTCGATCCCGAACCCCTCCTCTTTCACGCGGAGGTGATCTGGCGCGATGGAAAAATAGCGGGGTATATCCGGGTTGGTGGCTACGGGCACACCCTGGGGGCCTCGGTAGGCCTCGGCATGGTTGAGGCGGACCTGCCGATCGACCACCCCTGGGTGGAAGCCGGAAAGTGGGAGATCGAGATCGCCGGTGTGCGGCACCATGCAGTCGCTTCCCTCAGCCCGATGTACGACCCCAAACTTGTACGCGTAAGAAGTTAAGAACAGCGCTTGCCTCTTACCCGCCCATTTCTGATTCTCCCCATGACCCCCTCGGCCAAATGACTGTATTACCCCGCGGCAGGTTCCAGGATAGAGTAGAACTTCTTTACATATCCAGTCGTTTTCCATCCACAAACGGTTCCCCTGGGTACGAAGAAAACATCTCCGGCCTCGAACCGGTGCATGGTCCCATCCCCTTCCGTGATCGTCACCGCGCCTTCCAGCAGTTGTACAAACTCATGCCACGGGAACGGGCGGATTTCGCTCTCGAACGGGGAACTGTCCCACATCCCCGCAAACATGTTCCCGGCATCGTTGGTGAAGACGACGTGATCGCGCTGAAGTGGTGCCTCGCCCTTGATCACGAACGGGTCGGCGCTATCCATCTTCGTCATGCCGCCTGCGAGCACTGCGGGGTCCAGCACCAGCACACCGCCTTCTGCAGATGAAATATCAGGCGTTGGCGCATTCGGGTCGGCGTATGTCATGTAGACCTTCCGCAGGAACCCGATTTGCTTCCAACTGATTGGGATGGCGTTGCGAATGCAAAACGTCTCACCGTCTTTGATGAGGGTCTCCTTTCCATCCCCGTCGACCATGATGACTTGTCCTTGGAGCACGCACATGAACTCGTCACCAGGGTACGGCCCGAAGGCCTCCTGCATGGAGGTCGTATCCCAGACGCCGACGTTTAGCCCCTGTGTCTCGTCCTCATAGTAGACGTGCTGGTGCTGCACGGGCAGTTGGGACTGGAAATCCCGCGGATCGAGTTGTATTTCCGGCAAACCCGTGTCGGCGGGTCCGTGGGGTTCGAAGCGGATAATTCTTTTTTCAGTGTTCATATCCATACAACATGCGGGTTAATTGGTGTTGTTTGATAACTGACGGATCCGGGTGGAGAATATGGGGTGAGCGATGGGGATCGAACCCACGACCACAGGAACCACAATCCTGAGCTCTACCAACTGAGCTACGCCCACCATATTCATCAATCATCGACCAGTTGCCTGGCGCGCCCGGCAGGACTCGAACCTGCAACCTACGGCTTAGCTTACCACTACCACTTTCGTGGCCCTTAACAAAGGTTTGTGGTCTGGACTATCTCTTCACCATCTCAGGTGCCGCACGTATAGTCTCTACGGATCCCCGCTTGCCGGTGTAAATTTAACCGATCTTTTCGCAGGTTTCCACGGGATTGCCATCAGCACTACCTGTTAAGGGTTCCCCGTTACAGTGCGATCCACTCTGCAGGTTCCGTTTCCCCACAAAGGCTCCACTTCACGTAAAGGCCGTTGCTCTATCCGGTTGAGCTACGGGCGCAAATCATAAAAAACGGGTCAAAACCCATATTTATTACAAGACACGTCGTGTACAGCAAAGGTTACGGTGGCCAACCCCTTTAAACCCGGCCAACTATGCCCTATCCTAGCGTCCCGAAAAACTGGTCGGGCCTGAATATCTGGTCGGGCCTGAATATCTGGTCGGGCCTGAATATCTGGTCGGGGTAGACGGATTCGAACCGCCGACTCCCTGCTCCCAAAGCAGGTGCGCTACCAGACTGCGCCATACCCCGAGCGCCTCCGCCCCGCCTACAATAAGGCGTTAACGGTCCGGGCACAAGGGGCGCGACTATACGCGTTGACCCCGAACATCGTCAACGGAACATTAACCTCTGATAGAGACTATTAAACAGTGAACGGTAAAATCATCAACGGCAAACAGGTTGCGGAAGACCTGGTCAACCGGATCAAGGACGGAGTGGATAAGCGCCTGGCAGCCGGCCACAGGGCACCCGGTCTGGCCATGATCCTGGTGGGCGATAGCCCGGCGTCCAAAATCTACGTACGGAATAAAGAGAAAGCTTGCGAGCGATCGGGGATCCTGTCCTTCATGCACCGCAGGCCGGACACGATGAGTCAGGAAGAACTCCTGGCCCTGGTCGACCAGTTGAATAATGATGGCGCAGTTGACGGGATTCTCGTGCAGCTGCCCCTGCCTGATCATATCGATGACGAGGCGGTCTTGAACAGCATCGCCCCGGACAAGGATGCGGATGGCTTTCACCCGGATAATATGGGCCGGCTGGCCATCGGCGCGCCCCGCTTCAGACCTTGCACGCCGAGAGGGATTATGACCCTGCTCGAGCATACCGGCATCGATCTGGAGGGGCTCGATGCCGTCATCGTCGGTCGTTCCAATATCGTAGGTCGGCCCATGGCCCTGGAACTCATCCGGGTCAGCGCTACCGTCACCGTGTGCCACAGCAGGACCAAGGACTTGCCCGGCAAAGTCGGCGCTGCCGATCTTGTGGTTGCTGCGGTTGGACGGCCGGAGTTCGTCAAGGGCGAGTGGATCAAACCGGGCGCCATCGTGATCGACGTCGGCATAAACCGCACCGCGGAAGGGAAACTGGTCGGAGATGTGGAATTCGAGGGGGCAAAAGCAAGGGCCGCGTGGATCACCCCGGTACCTGGCGGTGTCGGCCCGATGACCGTAGCCTCGCTGCTGGAAAATACTTTCGACAGCGCCGAGTTGCGGGACCCCTCTTGAAACTGGGGAGGTTCGTGCTTATTTAGTGTGACATTGCAATGAACACATAGCGGAGCCCGCAAATCCATGAGTAAGGAACAAACCTTCAGTTTCCAGGCCGAAGTGCAGCAACTGCTGCACCTGATGGTCCATTCGTTGTACAGCCACAAGGAGATCTTCCTGCGAGAACTGATCTCCAATGCGTCGGATGCCTGTGACAGACTGCGTTTCCAGGCGTTGACCGACGAGTCCCTGATGGAGGATGACGGGGAACTGGCGGTGGATATCGATTTTGACAAGCGCGCCAAAACAATCACCATCCGCGACAACGGGATCGGTATGACGCAGGAAGAAGTGATTGAAAACATAGGAACAATCGCTCGTTCCGGCACCCGACAATTCGTCGAGGCGCTGAGTGGTGATCAGACCACGGACAGCAACCTCATCGGCCAGTTCGGTGCCGGTTTCTATTCCGTATTCATGGTCGCAGACAATGTAACCCTGACCACACGCAAAGCAGGCACGGACAAATCCGAGGGGACGCGCTGGCAGTCTGATGGCGGCGGCGACTATACCCTGGACACCGTGGAGTATGAGTCCCGGGGCACCGAAATCGTTATAAAGTTACGCGCAGCCGAAAAGGAATTTCTGGATGGGTACAGGCTGCGCAGCATCATCAGCAAGTACTCGGACCACATCTCGCTCCCCATCCGCATGCCCGAAATGGATGGTGACAAACCTAAAAAGGACGGTGCAAGGGAGGCGGTCAACAAGGGCTCCGCGCTATGGGCAAGGCCCAGGAAGGAAATTAGCGAGGAGGAGTACAATACTTTTTACACCACCCTGAGCTACGATACGGAACCCCCCTTGTCGACCATTCATAACCGGGTGGAAGGCAAGCTCGAATACATTTCCCTGCTCTATATCCCCGCCAAGGCCCCGTTCGATCTGTGGGATCGGGAACGCCGGCATGGTGTGAAGCTCTATGTACGACGGATATTCATCATGGACGATGCCGAGCACCTGATGCCGGCGTATCTGCGTTTTGTTCGCGGCGTCATCGATTCCGCGGACCTGCCGCTGAACGTGTCGAGAGAGTTCCTGCAGCACAACAAGGAAATCGAGAAGATAAAGAACGCATCAGTCAAGAAAGTACTGAACGAACTGAAAAGGATGTCCGACAAGGAGCCGGAGAAATACCTTCAGTACTGGGAACAGTTCGGCCGCGTGTTCAAGGAAGGCGTGGTCGAGAACCAGGACAACAAGTTGATCCCGGGCCTGCTGCGTTTCACGACGACCAAACAGGACGATGAAAAGCAAACGGTGTCGCTGGACGACTACGTCAACCGCATGCCGGTCACGCAGAAAGCCATCTACTATCTGACGGCGGACAATTACGCTGCCGCCAAGGATTCACCTCACCTGGAGATATTCAGGAAACACGATATCGAAGTCCTGCTCCTTACCGATCCGATCGATGAGTGGGTGGTGAATCATCTTACCGAATACCAGGACAAACCGCTGAAATCAGTGGCCAAAGGGGCGCTCGACATTGACGAGGTCACAGAAGATAAGGAATCCACAGCAAATGTCGAAGAAAAAAACAAAGCCTATGACGAACTGGTGGCGAAGATCAAAGATGCCCTGGAGGCCCGTGTCAAAGACGTCCGTATCAGCAGCCGTTTGACGGATTCACCGGCTTGCCTGGTGGCGGATGAACACGATATCGGCGCCAACCTGGAACGCATATTGAAATCCGTTGGGCAGGATGCGCCGACATTCAAACCGATCCTCGAAATCAATCCGGATCACCCCATCATCGTGGGCCTGAAACCGGACGCTGACAACCTCACCGACTGGGCCAACGTACTGTTCGATCAGGCCGCGCTCAGCGAAGGAGCACACCTGGCCGAGCCTGCCGCCTACGTTAAAAGGGTTAACAATTTGTTGACGGGTGAACTACCTGGGGGAGGCTCGCGGATCATTACGGACGTATAACGCCCGCCTAATAAAAAAGTAAAAAAAAAGTAAAAAAGGGACGGACCCCTATTTCAATTGCGAGGATAAACTTCCGTCATCCCGGCGCAGGCCGGAATCCAGACGTACCGATAAAGGTCATGCATCCTGGATTCCGGCCTGCGCCGGGATGACGAATGGGAGAAAAAAAAGGATCCTGGGCGTCAACGCGCTCAGGATTCTCGACCTTTGACGTCGCCCTCCCGTACTCGCGCGTCGCCTACCCAGTCCAGTTCCATATCGCCCTGGTGGGCTGCCTTGCCATCTTTGTCCACACAATAGCGACCGAAAACCACGGAATCCTCGATACAACCCGTGCTTCCCAGCCGGGTGTATTCAAAAAGGATACTGCGACTGATGACGGCGCCGCTTTTGACATGGCAGCCGTGGCCAATCCAGGTCGGT
>CAXMTM010000077.1:0-1853 GCA_964196385.1 Arenicellales bacterium | reverse complement strand
GCGCCGCATGAAGGACGACGGTTCCATGCGGGATATCCCGGTCATTGTCATTTCAGCGCTGGATGAAATGGACAGCGTGGTCAAATGCATTCGAATGGGAGCAGAGGATCACCTGTCCAAACCTTTTGATCCGACGCTGCTTGAGGCTCGGGTGGGTGCCTGCCTTGAAAAAAAACATATGCGTGAAACGATCGTTCGCACCCTTGGGAAATATGTTCCCGAGAGCGTTGCCGCTTCGATTATCAGGGACGAGGGCACCCTGGAGCCGACGCGAACGACCGCCACGGTGCTGTTTTCCGACATTGAAAGCTTTACCAGCATCGCCGAGAGCATGCCCCCGGAGCAGGTATTTCAGATGCTCAACGAGTATTTTCCCGCGGTGGTCAAGCCGATCATCGACCATGGCGGTGTGGTCAATCAATTTCAGGGCGATGCCATGCTGGTCACCTTCAATGTCCCTGTCGAAGACCCCCTCCACGCAGATAACGCGGTCAAATCCGCCGCCGCTATACAAGCAGTAGTGGCCGAAAACACTTTTGCCGGTATAACGCTGCGCACCCGCGTCGGCATCAACACCGGAGATGTGATTGCAGGAAATGTGGGCGCAGGTTCCCGTTACAACTATACGGTACACGGCGATGCCGTAAATGCAGCGGCACGCCTCGAACAATTGAACAAGGAACACGGCACTAATACCATAATTTCCGAATCGACCACGGAGTTGCTGCAGAATGAATACCCGATCAAGGCCATCGGTGAGGTCCCGATCCGCGGCAAACGCGAGAGCCTTAGAATTTTCAGGCTCGACTCCGGATAGAGATCAAAAAAATTGTCACTCCAAACAAACTCTCAAAACAGAGAACTGACTGCGAACTGGATTTTCTCACATAGGGGATAAATATCATGGCAAATGAACCGAGGCACATTTTGGTGACCGATGATGACGAACTCGCACGAATGGAGATCGCTCGCTCCGTTGAACAGCAGGGCCATACCGTGGGCCTGGCGGAAAATGGCACGCAGGCGCTGGCGGCACTTCGTTCGCAGGGGTTCGATCTTGTGCTGCTGGACCTGCTGATGCCCGAGATGGACGGCTTCGCGGTGTTAAGAGAAATGAAGGCGGACGAGGTGCTGCGCACCATTCCCGTGATCGTAGTCACCGCGGTCGGGGAGCCCGAAAATGTCGCCAAATGTATTGAGATGGGTGCCGCCGATCACCTCACTAAGCCCTTGGACCACGAACTGCTGGCGCAACGGGTGGGTGCCGTTTTTGCGAGCGTTGGTTAGCTGGCCCTGTCCTGATCTTATTCCCATCCGGGTTTGACGCCGGGGCCGGGTTGTCCACCGCCCCGGGCCGGCGTGTGTTCGATGGCGTAGCCTTGATTATAGGCAGCGCGTGTGATGATTACGGATTTGATGTACCAGCCCGCCGCCGCCGCACACACCCCTGCCAGCAGAGCGAATAGCAGTCGCGCGCCAGGGAACAACAGTCCCGCCATGAGCGCAAGCGCTGGCAAGCCATGGCCGATGGCGATGAATGGAATATTCGATCGATTCAATACCGCCAGCGCCGCCTTTGGCGCTTTGCCCTTTAAACCGTTGCGGTACACCCACCAGGCGTAGAAACGGCCGGCTAAGGCCACTAGCAACAGGATCATTACTGACGGGAAGGTTGCCGTCACCGCGCCCGGCGCCAGCCAGGGCGCCAACAGCAAATAGAGACCGCAGCCCTCGGCCATGCCGGTGGACAAGATCAATGCCATGATGCGGGGGGTGCGCCATACCGGTATGCCTTTGGCGGCGATCAGCATCCGCCCCTGGCAGTAGAGAAAACCCATGCCCACTATGGCCGC
>CAXMTM010000076.1:0-9079 GCA_964196385.1 Arenicellales bacterium | reverse complement strand
ACACCCATGAATCACGGCGCGATCGGTGAGTTCAACAAACGCAGCCATACCGCCGAGGATCTGCCGGAAAAGGTCGCCAGACGTATTTTGCGCGCGATGGAGCACGAAGAAGCCAACGTCACCATCGGTTTTCCGGAAAAGTTGTTCGTTAAATTGAATACGTTGTGGCCGAAGATCGTCGACGGGCCCCTGAACAAAAACCGCCAAATCGCGGCAACCATTCTGGCCGCAAAATCCTGATGGTGAATCGAGGAAAGTAATCATGCATGTGAAGAAAAAATACATATCGTTGTTATCCGCCTGTATTGTGTCGGCACCTTTGTTTATTTGCGATTCCGCCGTTGCGGAGTCAACTACAGTGGCAAGCATGGATGTCGTGCGCGAGGACCCGTCTCTGGACGGGCAGATCACGGTTCTGCAATCGACTTGGGCGCGGATCAAATACCAGACTCCGGGAGAAGATCAGCAGATCGAGGAGTTCGAAGCCCTGGAGGCCCAGGGTGAACGACTCATTTCCTCCTACCCGGATAAGGCCGAACCCAGGATCTGGCAAGGCATCATACTGTCCACACATGCCGGAGTCTCCGGCGGATTTTCGGCGCTTTCCAGGGTAAAAAAAGCCAGAGCCCTGTTCGAACAAGCCATTGAAATAGACAAAAATGCCCTGGGTGGATCGGCATATACTTCCCTGGGGTCACTATACTATCAGGTCCCTGGATGGCCGCTGGCCTTTGGAAGCGACAAGAAGGCGGAAGCACATTTGAAGCAGGCACTGTCTGTTAATCCGGACGGTATAGATCCCAACTACTTCTACGGCGATTTTCTCTATCAGGCTGACCGTTATGATGAGGCCGCCCTGGTTCTGCAAACCGCATTGCAGGCGCCTGCCAGGGCGGACCGGCCATTGGCCGATGCGGGACGTCGTCAGGAAATTCAGGTTGTACTTGCCAAAGTCCGGAACAAACTGAAGAATTAGCTGATCTCTTTTCAAGATCCGGGGGTTTGGGCACGCCGGCCGCATAGGTCCGCGCGGTGGCTACGGTAATTATTAATGCGATTGTTGCTGGTTGAAGATGATCAGAACCTGGGTGAAGCGACTGCGGAAGGGCTGCGCATTTCATTTGCGGTGGACTGGGTCACCAGTGCCGAGCAGGCGTCCACGGCACTGGCCACTATACCCTATGATCTGGTGCTGCTCGATGTCCGACTGCCAGGTCGGTCCGGCCTGGAGCTGCTGAAAGATTTACGCCGGCGCCGAGATCAGCGCCCGGTATTGATTCTAACCGCCCGCGACAGCGTAACGCAGCGTATCGAAGGTCTGAATGCCGGTGCCGACGATTACGTCGTAAAGCCATTTGATCTGGACGAATTGCTCGCCCGCTGCGCGGCACTGATTCGGCGCTCCCAGGGCCGCGCGGAACCGTCAATCACCTGGGGAGATCTTCAATTCGAACCGGCCAGCGGGAACCTTTCTATGGAGGGTATCGTGGTGCCGCTGTCGGGCAGGGAAAGGGCTATTTTGCACGTTTTGATGGCCAATATTGGCCGGGTTATCAGCAAGTCCCAGATCGAGAGCCATGTTTATGACTGGTCCTCGGAAGCCATTGAAAGCAATACTGTCGAGGTGCACATTTCGGCATTGCGAAAAAAGTTGGGACGCAGTTTTATACAGACCATACGCGGTGTGGGCTATATGATATCTCCATGGCAGCAAAAACATACTCCCTGAGAGGGCGCCTGATCCTGCTGATCAGCATCCCGATCCTGATTGCGGGCGTGGCGATAGGCGGGATCGCGTTCTATAGTTCGTGGCACGAAATCGAAGAAGTCTATGACGCGCAGCTTGTACACTCAGCCAAGGTGCTGCACCAGTTCATCCGGCAGTTCGAAGATCACAGCGGACCGCGCGTCGATCTGATCCCGGAAACTCAGGATTGGGGCTACAAATACGAAAAAAACATCGCCTTCCGGATTTGGCGAAACCAGGAACTGATAACCAGGACAAGAAACGACAAGGAGTTCGACGCAGTGATTGCACTGCCGGGTTTGTCTGATCAGGTCATTGATGGTGAGAAATGGCGCTTCTTTGTCTACATCGATCCGGAATCCAATGTCACCGTCGAAACATCGGAGCGCTATGCAATACGCTACGAACTGATCGAACATCTCGTCCTGGGCCTGTTGCTGCCGGCGGGTTTGTTTGTGCCCGTCGTGTTATTGCTGGTGTGGTATGGAACTTCAAAAAGCCTGCGTCCCCTGCGTCAGTTGTCCGCCGACGTCGATCAAAGACACGCGGAGGATACGCGCAGCATCGAAACCGATGGCATTCCGGATGAAGCGCAGCCGTTGATCAGCGCTTTGAACCGATTGCTGGAACGCCTGGGAGACAGTATTCGCCGTGAGCGCGAATTTACCGACAACGCTGCTCACGAATTGCGAACACCATTGGCTGCAATGAAGACCCAGGCTCAGGTACTGCAAATGAAACTGGAAAGCAGTCCAGAGTACAGCGACGGCCTCAAGAACCTGCTGTTGTCCATAGACCGCGCCACTCATATGGTGGAACAATTGCTTGCCTTCGCACGGTTGCAAAAACAAGATTCACCGATAGAAGAAGTTGACTTATCCCAATTGGTGCAAGAGGTGATTCGTGACATGGCGCCTGCGGCGACAAAAAAAAATCATCAACTCGTTCTTGATTGCACGGACAACATTGCGATTAACGGGAACCGGGAAGCATTGGCGATAGTGATACGAAACCTTGTGGATAATGCCATAAAATACACCCCTCACAACGGCGAGATAAGAGTCTGCCTGAATGAATCGGGGCGATCCGTGGTGCTCACCGTCAGCGATAACGGCCCGGGCGTCCCCGACGCCGTCAAGCAACGCGTATTTGAACGATTTTTTCGCGGCGATAACGGTCAAATTGTGGGCTCCGGGCTGGGACTGTCTATTGTCAAATGGGTTGCTGACCAGTATGCCGCGTCACTCGAACTGTCGAACGCTCAGCCGTCGGGCCTTCGCTGCACACTGAGATTTGTTCGATAAGATCCCGTTTCCTTTTCTCGGCCGGACGATAGAGGCAATCGGCTTCTTTTTCGAACAACCTTTGCCCGGCCGCGAACCCAATCACATGCCGTTTGTGGAACCGGCCACCACAGTGTTCAACCCCATCGGTATCCTGCAAAAGAAAGGGTCGTCCTTAGGGTGCGGTGCGCTCAGGCGATCTTCACGGCAATGTCGTGCAGCGTGGCACCGGCCCGAGCCACACGGTCGGCAGCGTTGGACATGTGTCGGTAGATTTCGCGCTTCTTGAAAGCATCCATGACATGTTCGATGGCATAAATTCCGGCTTCGACTTCCTTGGCCAAGTCCTTTTTGTTCGCCCGCATGTCCTCGGCATAACTGGCCATATCGAACAGTTCCGCCAAGGCCTTGCGGTACACCTTCTCGACATTGCGCTCGGACTTGCGAGCCATCAGCGCGTCCTCCTCCGCCAAGATGGCGTTCTCGCTCAGATTCTTGAACCCCCTTTGCAGGGCCTCGGTCCCACCCATAAGAAGGTTGGAGATCTGTTGCATGTAGGTATCCGGAGCAATCTCAAACAGTTCCATCTCGCGGACCGTCGTTTTGGCGTAGTTCATCACATGATCAATGTCGACAATAGCGCGGTAGATGTCTTCGCGGTCCATGGGGGTGGAAAATGCAGTGTTGAGAATGTCGATGTTTCGCTTCTTGAGTTCGTCGCCCTCCTTTTCCATTTCTTTGATGTGCTTGCCGACCTTCTTTCTCCCCGATTCCATAAAAGTGACCAGCTCTTCCATGGTTGCTACCGCCATGTCGCATTGATCGTCGACCAGACTGAAGAAGTCCGGGGTTTTTGGCAAAACCCGATCGACGATCCGGGTCAGTATGGAATTTCCTCCACTACTCATTGCAGTTCTCCTTTTTCGCGCTGCGCCGGGCAGCGTCAGATTTCAACCTTTGGGCGCGATCAGCCGACGCCCAACGTAAGTTTGACCAAATAGTAGGTGACGATCCCCACGAATGCCGACCCTGGAATCGTCAGGACCCAGGTCATCAAGATTTCCCGGGCCTTGGACCAACCCACCGCCTTGGGCCGCTCCGAAGCGCCGATGCCCATGATCGCGGAACTGGTTACGTGGGTGGTTGAGACAGGCGCGCCGATGACGGCGGCTGTGAAAATGATTCCAGCGGCGGAAAGCTGAGCGTTCACCGCATGCAGTGGCCGGATTTTATAGATGGCAAAACCGATCGTGCGTACGATGCGCCAGCCGCCGGAAAGAATGCCGAGCGTGATCGCCGTGGCGCAGATCAACACCACCCAGAACGGCACCACGAATTCATCGATGAACCCGCCCAACAGCAGCACCATGGTGATGATGCCCATGCTCTTCTGAGCGTCGTTGGTGCCGTGGGCAAAGGCCATGCCGGCCGAGGTGAGGAATTGGGTCAGACGCAGATATTTGTTGGCGATCGGCTTGGCACCGCGCAACATGACACTCATTAGGCGATGGATGACAAAACCGACCCAGAATCCGATGATCGGCGAGAGAAGGAGCGCCAGCAACACTTTGGTGACGCCCGTCATGTGACCAGTGGTCAGAAATTCGTTAGCACCCCAAACCACATATTGAGGACCGGCGGCCACCACCACCGGTCCCGCCAGCCCTCCGACCAGGGCGTGTGACGAACTCGACGGGATGCCGTAATACCAGGTCCCTAAGTTCCATGTGATCGCCCCGAAACATCCGCATAAAATAATGGTCATCGAAAGCGACGCTTGGATATCGCTCAAATTGATGAACTTGCCGATTGTATTGGCAACGGCGGTGCCGCCCAGCAACGGCCCGAGAAACTCGAAGACTCCCACGATCACCACCGCCTGAACCGGGGTCATGGCCCGCGAAGCGATGGGCGTTGCCACGATGTTGGCGGCGTCGTGAAAGCCGTTGGTGTAGTCGAAGAAAACGACGATCACGATCGTGGCTATCGCTAAGTAATAGGTCACATCTATTGCCCCAACCCTGTTAGTTTTTTTTGTTGAGCCGTTCCAGTTTCGCCATTTTCCGTCTGTGTCTGGTGACGCGCTAATTATCGCCTATACACAGACAGTTAGCCAGTCTTGTTTCCGAAGGTATCCTTCCCTAACTCTACCCTCCCATGGACCTTCTGCTGTTACTTGCCCATCTTTTAACAACACTCGCCACGCTCCTGGGACCTGGCGGGGCCAAGGTGTAGCCCGCAAATATTATCGCCTCAGCTTATCTGGGGAACACTGGCTCCCTGCATCATGCATTGCATGCGGTTGGATCAATGCAATGTGCCAGAGTAACCACAGCAGTATTTGTATTTCTTCCCGATCCCACAGGGACAAGGCGCATTGCGACATCAGCTCAACGTGTATCAGTGAACCGTCAAACGCCCGCGACGATCCCGGGGATCGTGTTCTTTGGTCTTGGTTCGCACACCGATGTACGGGGAGGGGGAATTCTCTGGTGTTTGTCCGGACTGGGATAGTGATTGCCTGGCAGCGGAAGCGTTTAGTGGCCTTACTTTTGTGTGATTAGAGTTTTCGGGAAGAACAACCTGATTTTGCAGCGTACAATGGTGGAATGTCGAGATCCCGGCGACATTGGTGTGGAGGATCGAATGGTAAATGACGAAGAGTGGATTAAGACAACCTGCCCGAGGGACTGTTATGACGGCTGCGGTATCATCGTGCGTAAGCGCGACGGGGAAATTTTCAGGGTCAAAGGCAACCGCGAACATCCGTCTACCCGGGGGCCGCTTTGCGCAAAATGCGCCGTTGGCTACAACGGGGTGTGGCGTGATGAAAACGTCCGCCTGCTGCACCCGCTCAAGCTAACGGGAAGAAAGGGTACGGGACAATTCAAGCGCATTTCCTGGGATGAGGCGTTCGAGGAGATTGCCCAAAGGCTGGGTGATATTGATCGCCGGTATGGCGCAGACAAGATTTATCAAACCCATTACACCGGGACGTGCTCGGTCATAGCGGGAGATTTTCCGAAGCGTTTTTTTGCACACCTTGGCGCGACTGAGGTGGATCCGGATACGATCTGCAACGCTGCAGGCCACGCGGCGCTGCGTTACGTTTTCGGTAATTCAGTTACGGGTTTCGATCCCCGTACGGCCAGCGACAGTGCGTGCGTTCTGGTCTGGGGGGCGAACCCATCCCATTGTGGCCCGCATGTGCACAAGCACTGGTTGTACAAACACCACGCAAAAGTCATAGTCATCGATCCGGTTCGGACCGATACCGCCGCCGCCGCTGACCTGCACCTCCAGGTGCGTCCAGGAACTGATGCGGCCCTCGCATTTGCCATGCTGCATGTCATTAGACGCGAGGGTCTCGTGGATGAGAAGTACGTCGGCACTCACGTAGAGGGCTACGAAGAAGTCGCGCCGTATATCGAACGCTGCACGCCCGAGTGGGGAGAAGAGGCAACCGGCATTTCAGTGGCACTGATTGAAAATGCCGCGCGGATATATGCACGCGGGCCGTCACTACTCTGGCTCGGCCAGGGATTACAACGCCAGCCCCAGGGCGGGAATATTTTCCGCGCATGCGCCATGCTGCCGGCGTTGACCGGTAACATCGGCAAGCCGGGTGCGGGCATCTACTATCTGAACGATACCATCGACATTGGCGGACGCCAGGGAGCAGCTCCTGTATATGAAGAGCCTCGATCCAACAACGACCCGGAATCAGTCAGCCAGATGGATTTGCCGCAACTGCTACAAGATCCCACAGCCGTCCGCTCTTACATGGTGTGGAACTGCAACCCGCTCGCTTCGAATCCGAATCAGGCCCTGATGCGCCGGGGGCTGGCCCGGGAGGATCTGTTCACGGTCGTGATCGACTGCTTTATGACGGACACGGCGGACCACGCCGATATCATTCTACCGGCGGCGAGTTTCCTGGAGTTTGATGATCTATGTGCATCCTATTTTCACCTGATGATCGGACCACAGGTAAAGTGCTGCGAGCCGATGGGCGAGTCGCTGCCCAATCAGGAAATATTCAGAAGGTTGGCCAGGGCCATGGAGTTCGAAGAGCCAGCTCTTTATGAAGACGACCGGTCTATTGTTGAGCAAGCCCTTCGCGCATCGGGCGTCAAGGAAACCTGGAAAGAATTGACCGAGCGAGGTTGGGCGTATGTTACTGAAGAGCCTTTGGTCCTGTGGGCCGAAGGACGGTTTCCAACCCCTGGTGGAAAAATAGAAATTGCCAGTGCAAGTGCCGAAGCAGATGGCCATCCCCGCCTGCCACAGGCAACTGTTGACGCGGAACCGCTGGACGGAAAACTGCGTTTGATTTCACCGGCCGACAAATGGCTGATGAACTCGAGCTTCGGCAACGATCCCCGCGTCATCAGGATGATGGGCCCGGCAACTGTCACCATTCATCCGCGGACTGCATCCCGTTTGGGCATCGCTGACGGCGATCGTGTACAGTTGTCTAACGAGTTGGGAGAATTGGAACTCACGGTGTGTGTGTCGGAGATGGTTACACCGGGCTCGCTTCTTGCTTACAAGAGCCGGTGGCCGAAGTATGAGGAAAGCCGGAAGAATGTAAACGTGTTACAAATGCCGACAAAAACCGATATGGGCGAGAGCACTTCTGTACATGCAACTGAGGTTACGGTTTTGCGGATTGACTAACTCTAGCAACCGATCCATATATCTTATTCCGACAGTTGTCACCGCGGCCGTATTGGTGTTCGGTGGCTGCCAGGCACACAATATCCCGGCTACCGGGGAATCGACGCAGGCGACTGGCGCAGAGGTGTGCCGAACAGCCGGAGTGTGGCTCGATCCGGCAACCAACACCCGTATTCCCCCCGACCTGCTGATGAAGTCCCTCTCTCAACAGCGGATCGTACTGCTTGGCGAGAATCATAGTGATTTCGAACACCATCGCTGGCAATTGCACACGCTGGCCGGACTGTTCGCGCTTCATCCCCGGCTTGTACTCGGCTTCGAGATGTTTCCGCGGTCCGCACAACCGGCCCTCGATGCATGGACACAGGGCCGGTATACACCGGAAGAATTCCTGAAAGCCGCTCGCTGGAAAGAAGTGTGGGGCTACAACCCCGAATTCTATCTGCCTTTATTTCATTTCGCACGGCAGAACCGGTTGCCGATGGTTGCACTGAACGTCGACCGCGAGTTGGTCACCCGCGTCGGCCGCGACGGTTGGGGCCAGATCCCGTTGGGAGAGAGGCAAGGCGTGTCCGATCCGGCTCCCGCGTCAAGCGCATATAGAAATAGTCTGGCTGAGGTATACCTGATGGAGCAGAGGCACATCGGAAAGTCCCCACCACCGGCTGAGCACGGTGGACAATCCGGCGACGGTGCGGTCGGCGATATGTCGGACCTTGTCGCCGTCCAGGACAGCGACGCTTTCAGGCACTTCGTCGAGGCGCAATTGACTTGGGATCGGGCAATGGCGGAGGCCATTCTCAACGCCGAAAACGATAATCCCGATGCATTGATAGTGGGGATACTCGGCCGCGGTCACATCGAGCATGGATACGGCGTCCCCCACCAGCTTGCTGATCTCGGCGAGAACGGTGCTGCGATTCTGCTGCCCGCCGACAGCGATGCAGCGTGCCGTGAGTTGGGGCCCGATGTCGCAGACGCTGTATTTGTTTTAGCCGCCCGGGACGGCCAGCAGCCGGCATCCGCGAAGCCGCGCCTCGGCATCGTTCTCGAGCAGGTGGAAGGCGGGGTTCAGGTTCTGCAAGTAATCGCGGGCAGCGTAGCGGAGGCGACGGGCCTTGCGGCCGGCGATATCATAACGCGTGCCGCGGGCTTTACTATCGCCGGCCCCACGGACCTCATCGAAATCATTCAACGCCAGGCCCCCGGAACCTGGCTGCCGCTCGAAGTCAAACGCGGCGATCAAACGCACCGGTTCGTCGCAAAATTCCCCTCCCACTTCTAGCCCGCATTTCTCATCAGGCGGCTATGAGTAATCATTAAAGCATTGCAGCCCGGCGTTCATCTGCACCTGTCCTGCGCCATCATC
>CAXMTM010000075.1:0-9280 GCA_964196385.1 Arenicellales bacterium | reverse complement strand
GGAGAGCCGCCGAGCCCCTTCAATCCACCCACTGGCTGCCATTTTCATCCCCGCTGCGGGTGGCAAAAAACGCTTTGCCGATCCGACTATCCCGAACTCGAGCTCGTCGATCAGAGCGGTCACTTCGTTGCCTGTCACGTTGTTCACGAGAGAGAACAAAACCAATGAATCCTGCGGTAGTTGCCATAAAGATCCTGCGGGCGTCGATCACGGTTGTCCTGCTCGTGACATTTGTGTTTGTCATTCTTCGCCTGTCGGGAGACCCGGCAGTTCAGATGCTGGGTCTGGAAGTCAGTCAGGAAGCACTGGATGAATTCCGCCACCGCTGGGGACTCGACCGTCCAATCTGGGAGCAGTACCTAAGCTTTTTCTGGAATATTCTACATGGTGATTTTGGCCAGTCGTTCATTGGTGGCCGGGACGCGTTGGGGGTTGTGCTCGAGCGGTTGCCAAAAACGCTCCAGCTGATGGGGTTGACCACTATTTTCACCTTTGGGCTGGGTATTCCGGCGGGAATTTACGCCTCTCTGCACCGCAATACGTTTGCCGACCGCACCATAATGGGGCTGACGGTGGCCAGTTTCAGCCTGCCGAATTTTGTCGTCGGCATCATTTTAATCATGATTTTAGGGGTCACCTTCCGATGGCTGCCCACTTCGGGTAGTGAAACCGCGTTGCATTACATCATGCCGATTATCACTATGGCGACCGCGGATGCGGCAATCTTTGCGCGCTTTTCCCGCTCCGCGATGCTCGAGGTTCTCCACGCGCCGTACATGCGCACCGCCCTCGCGAAGGGTTTGACCTGGGGCGCAGCCGTCCGCCGCCACGCCCTGCCGAATGCGTCCATTCCCATCGTTACCGTCGGGGGAATCTATGTCGGCCGCCTAATTGCTGGCGCCACCATCACGGAGAACGTATTTGCCTGGCCCGGCATCGGAAAGCTCCTGGTCAACTCCGTGCAGCTCCGTGATCTGGCAGTCGTCCAATGCATCGTGATCCTGGTCGGAGTAACTATGGTCATTACCAACCTGCTGGTCGATCTTGCCTATGGCTGGCTGGATCCGCGGACACGGACCGGGGATGAGAAATGATCGAACAACCAAACGCTGCGGAACCAAAATTGTGGCGGGATTACCTGCGGGCCATGCCGCCTTCCATTCTAATTTCTGCCATATGGATCGTCTTCATGATCCTCGTGGCTGTACTGGCTGACGTAGTCGCACCTTACGACTATAAACATATGGACCTGTTGGACCGGTTGAGACCGCCGATATGGTTGGAGAACGGCGTGTGGTCCCACCTGCTGGGGACCGATGATCTGGGCCGCGACGTGCTGTCGCGGATCATATTCTCTATCCGCATCAGTTTGTTCGTCGCCCTGCTGGGGACCTTCATCGGTGCCGTGTTAGGGACCACTCTTGGTTTTACCGCTGCCCATTTCCGTGGCCGGGTCGATGATTTGATCATGATCCTCATCGATTTCCAGGCCGCCCTGCCTTTTCTTATCCTGGCACTGGCGGTTCTTGCATTTTTTGAGAATAGCTTCCTGCTGTTTGTCCTGGTGATGGGTATCTATGGGTGGGAGCGCTACGCCCGCATTGTTCGCGGCCTGGCACTATCCGCCAGTTCCACTGGTTATGCAGTTGCCGTTCGTGTGCTTGGCGCCAGTCCGGCCCGTATCTACCTTCGCCACATTTTGCCCAACGTGTCCAGTGCGATAATCGTCAACATGACCCTCAATTTTCCCGAAACCATACTGGTGGAAACGTCGTTGTCATTTCTTGGATTAGGTATCCAGCCACCGCTTACAAGTTTGGGCAACATGGTCGGGTTCGGCCGCGACTACTTGCTCACCGCATGGTGGATTGTGGTTTTACCATCGTTCGTTATTTTTGTGACCAGCCTGGCCTTCAGCCTGCTTGGTGACTGGCTTCGAGACATACTTGATCCAACCCTACGGGGCAATTAAACCGGCTTAAATCAAACTTTTTCAGGAAGCACCTATTATGCCTTCAACTCCATTAAAGTTTCTGCTCGTCGGCTTCGATGGCCTGCGCCCGGATATGATCACTCAAGAGTTGATGCCCAGGCTGTATCGGCATGCCGCGGAGAGCGTGGACTTTCGCAACCACCGCTGCACTTTTCCCACCGAGACCTATGTCAACCTGCCCTCGCTGGTCACCGGTTCCACGCCTTCCCGACACGGAATGATCGCCAACTACTACCTGGATCCGACTATCGATCCGCGCGAGCGATTCAAGGGCCACAGCGTGCAAAGCATCGAGAAGGCGCAGCGCGCCTACGGTGGCCGGCTGTATGAGGCCCAGTCGCTGGGCGAAATTCTACATTGCGCGCAGCGTCGCATGGCTGTGATCAGCACCAACTCGGCGGGCAGCGTGCGGCTCAAGCACCATCAGGTTCTCGACCACGAGCATCTGTCTATGTCCTGTCACACACCGGAGACCTCCTATCCGCGTGACGAGGTCTCGGCGATCGTGTCAAGGCTGGGGACACCCTCGCAAAGGAGCGCTCCGGATGCGGAGGGTGTAACCTACGCCACCAACGTATTTCTGGAACATTTGTGCCAGAGCGACCTTCCGGACTTGACCATCCTCTGGTACGGCGAGCCGGACATCAGCTACCACACCTACGGTATCGGGGCGCCACAGAGCCGGCAGGCTTTGAGCCATGTGGATGCTGAGTTCGGGCGAGTGCTCGACTGGTGGCATGCATCGGACCAGCGCGATTCCCTGCAGATCGTGGTCATCTCGGATCACGGACATATCACCCAGAAGACCAGGGTCGCCGCTGGCGACCTGTTGCGGGACGCCGGTTTCAAGGTGGATGACCATTTGGAGGACGGTGCCGACCTCGCCCTGCTCGCCGCCTATGGTGGCCGCATATGGGTCCGGGACAAGGACCCGGAACTGACCCGGGCGATCGGCCAGGCGCTGATGGAGAACGACGTTTGTGGAATGGTTTTCAGCGCCGGTCGCAACGAGGTCGAGGGCATCGTCCCGGGCAGCTTCTCCAGACAACTGGTGATGGCGGACCACTCCCGCTCACCGGACATCTACTACATATTGCGCACCAGCGATGAAGCCGACGAACACGGCTACGTCGGTACTTGTCACTTCGAGAGCGGCCTGCCAGTGGGTGCCGGGATTCACGGTGGGTTACACCGTAAAGAGCTGCACAGCGTGTGTCTCACCGCAGGCAGCCTGTTCGGCGAAGCAAAACGCATGGAAGGACACTCCGGTATCGTCGACATCGCGCCGACCATCCTGCAGGGATTGGGGATCGCAGCACCCTCGACCATGCACGGACGGGTATTGCGCGAAGCCTTCGCCATCGACTCGAGCGCCCTGCCGGATTCGGTGCCAGAAAAGTATGAGACCGGCACCGGTCACTACCAGCAGGTGCTTCAGCGCACGCGAACCGGCGACTCCTGTTACCTCGATGGCGGGAGGCGCTCGGCATGACTGAGGAGGCCAGGATGCCAGACCTTGATGCCGGAATCCGCTCGATCGAGCCGACCGTTGTGGCTTTCTTGCCGGAACTGGTGCAATTCGCGAACGCCGTGGCCGACACGGCACGGTCTACCTCACTGCGGTATTTTCGGGCCAGCCCCGAATTGCTTATAAAGTCGGATGGTTCGCCGGTCACGGTCGCGGATCGCGAAACGGAGCGGGTCATCCGCGACATGTTGTCCCGAAGCTATCCACAACATGCCGTAATGGGCGAAGAGTACGGCGGGACAACAACGGATCAGCCCTATACCTGGGTCGTCGATCCCATTGATGGCACCAAGTCTTATCTGGCCGGCGCCCCGACTTACGGCATGCTGCTCGCCCTCCTGTACAACGGGAACCCCGTGTTGGGGATTGTCGATATCCCCGCCCTGGACGAGCGCTGGTGCGGTGTAGCGGGACAAGCCACTTCCATGAACGGCCAGCCGGTAAAGACACGCTCCTGCACGGCAGTGGAGCAGGCGGTCCTGACTATCATCTCACCGGACTATCTAAAAGGCGACGATCTATCTGCAGTGGACAGGTTGTGTCGTATGGCGCGCGTTCGGCGGTACAGCAGTGACGGCTACTCACACCCCCTCCTCGCCTCGGGCTACGTAGACATGGTGGTGGCAGTTGGCCAGCAGCCTTTTGACTATCTTGCGGCAGTCGCGGTGGTTGAAGGCGCTGGCGGATACATCACCGACTGGGCCGGCAAGCCCCTTGGCCTCGACTCGGACGGGCGCATCCTGGTGACAGCTACTGCCGAGTTGCACCGGCAGGCGTTGAACGTCCTTCAGGCAACCGGGGACCCGGACACATGAAGGACAGTTATGACGTGGTCGTGGTCGGCGCGGGCATCGTGGGCACCGCGATCGCATACAACCTCTCTCAGGCCGGCATCCAGGATGTGCTCGTTCTGGAGAAAAACACCGTGTGCTCCGGTGACACCGCATACAGCTGTGCCATCGTTCGCACCCACTACTCGAATCCGCTGACCTGCAAGATGGCAACCATCGGCCGCGACGTGCTCGCCGATTTTCCGCACCGGGTCGGAGGCGAGTCCGGATTCAGGCGTTGCGGTTATCTGATCTTTTCGGGGCCCGAGATGCTGGTGGAGTTCGAGCGCAATGTAGCCCTGCAACGCGACGCGGGCGCCGACGTGGATCTGATCGACACCCATCAGGCGCTGGAACTGCATCCTCTGCTCAATCCCACCCGTATTGCGGGAGCCGCTTTCGAGCCGCTTTCGGGATTCGCCGATCCGCACTTGACTACCGTGGCCTACGTGGACGCCGCCCGGCGAAGCGGGGTTGAGATCCGGCAAGGCATTGTGGTGCGCGATTTAGTAGAAGACGCCGATGACCGGGTGGGTGCAGTGCGTACCAATCAAGGTGACATATCGGCGGGGCACGTCGTGCTCGCCACCGGTGTCTGGACCAATACCCTGACCGAGGCGATCGGGCTTCACTATGCTTACCGGACCGTCAATCACAAAGTGGTGCACTTCAGCTTCGATCACCCATATCCCCATGAGCGCTACCCGGTAGTGCGCGATCTGCCCGGCATTTGCTATAACCGCCCCCACAACGGCGGCGTACTGTTCGGGGACAGTGGTCGCGGTGAGCCGGTTCCGAACGCCGACTATGTCGACCAGAGCCTCGCGCGCGACGAGGCCGGCACGTTTCTGGAGAACTTCACCAACTGCTTTCCGAGCCTGGATGGAGCGCGTATCACCAGCCACTGGGCGGGCAGATACGATGAATCTCCGGACTCCAACCCCATCATTGGCGGATTCCCGGGAAAAGACGGAGTGACGGCTGTATGTGGTCTGTCGGGAGGCGGCTTCAAGCTGGCACCCTGTATAGGGCAGATGGTGGCGGAGCAGATCGCCCATGGGGAGAGCCGTATCCTGCCCAGTGAGCCCTACCTGCCTACACGCTTCGAGCAAGGTCAGGAGTTCCACACCGCCTATCCGGGCACCGGCGCCATGGCCTGACGCGGGGCGCCCCTGGCGAACTTATAAAGTGTTTCGACGGCTTAGACAGAATATCGTTCGCAACTCATGACCGCGGGATCCCCGCGTAAACCTCGTCGAGAGTACGGCGGAGGATGGCGAACAGCTCGGAAATCTGGTTTTCAGTGATGATGAAGGGCGGAGCGAGTACGACCGCCTGACCCAGCGGCCGGCACACCAGGCCATTGAGCAGCGCCTGATTAGCAACGCGTTCACTGACTTCGATCTCGTCCGGGAATGGCATTTTCGTTTTCCTGTCGGCCACGATCTCCAGCGCGCCCATGAGACCGACGCCTCGCGCTTCGCCAATCATCGGATGATCCGCCAGCCCAGCCAGTAGTTTCTGGAAGTGCGGGGTAACGGTCTTCACGTTGTCGAACGCGCTGGCCTCCAGCTCGTCAAGTGCCGCCATGGCGATGGCGCAGCCGACCGGGTGCGCGCCGGTGGTGAATCCGTGCGGCACCTCAGCATACTTTGCGACTGCACGCTCCAGGCGTTCAGTAATGTCTGGTGAAAGTATTACGGCCCCCATCGGAAAGAAACCCGCCGTGAGCACCTTCGAAGCCACCACGATATCCGGTTCGATCCCATAGTGCAGAGAACCCCAGAACGAACCCGTGCGTCCAAAGCCGCAGATCACCTCGTCGGCGATCAGTGGAATGCTATATTCGCGCAGCACTGATTGCACCGCCTCGAAGTAGCCGCGCGGCGGCGGGATGACTCCTCCCGCACCCAACACCGGCTCGGCAAAGAAGCCAGCGATGAATTCCGGGCCTGTGTTGCGTATGGTCCGATCAAGTTCGTCGGCCAGGCGTGCTGAGAATTCCTCCTCGCTTTCATCCTCGGCAGCCTCGCGCCAGTGATGTGGACAACTTAGAAACCGCACCTCGGGAATAGGCAGCCCGGACGCTGACCTGACGTAGTCCTTGCCGGTGAGGCTGGCCGTGGCGATGGTCATACCGTGGTAGGCGTTGCGGCGGCTTAGCATCAAGCGGCGGTGCGGCCTCCCCTCGGATTCGGCCAGCAACCACAACAGCTTGACCACGCTGTCGTTCGCCTCGGACCCGGAGTTGGCGAAGAAGACACGATTGGCAGGCATCGGCGCGAGAGCTGCCAACCGTTCGGAGAGATCTAACGCTGATTGGGTAACACGCCCAAAGAACGCATGGTACGCGGGAATTTTCGTGTACGCCTGCTTCGCCGCCTCGACCAGACGCGGGTTATCGAATCCAAGCACCACGTTCCACAGCCCTGAGTTGCCCTCGAGGTAGCGACGCCCCTGATCGTCGTAAATATAAATCCCCTCGCCTTTAGCTACTACTACAGGCCCTTCCCGTTGCAGAGTGGGAATGTGCGAGAAAGGGTGCAGAAATGCACTTGAATAGTTACCGCCGGTCATTTCGATAATCCTCCGGTTTGAAGCCTCGAGTTATGTAGTGGTCACGGACAGCGGCCATGGCGCTGCATGATCTCGACCAGGCGGTTGTGATCCAGGGCACGGCAAATTCTGCCCGGCGGGCGCAGAGTGGTCATGTCCTCAGCTGCCACCAGCGCGTTGAGAACCGCTTCCTCGACCGCCTCGACGGCAGCCAGGTAAACGTCGTCCAGCACTTCGTCGTTCAGGCAATCGAGCGTCAGGCGGGGCTCACCGAACTGCATCAACGGACGCGGATTTGCGGTCGAAAAAGCCAGAAAAATATCCCCCGAGTTATTACCGCCGGGTGTGCCACCGCGGCCGATGCCAATGGTGGCGCGCCGGGCCAGGCGCTGCAGTTGATGGGGCAGCAGCGGTGCGTTGGTGCCGACAACGACGATGATCGATCCCCGCTCAAAGCTGGCGACCATCCGGTCTTCCTGCAGGTAACGCCCCACCGGTACACCCAGAGCGGTGAACCACGGTCGGGCACCGTGGTTGGCCTGCACCAGTGCGCCTACAGTGTGATGTCCCCCTGCCACCTCGAATACACGCGACGCGCTTCCGGTCCCGCCTTTGAACTCGTAGCAGACCATGCCGGTGCCACCGCCGACGTTCCCTTCCGGTACGGCACCGTCGGTGGCCGCGTCGAGCGCCGCGAGTGCATCGTCGGCCGTAACGTGCAGACCGTTGATATCGTTCAGTACGCCGTCGTAAGTCTCTGCGACCACCGGCATTGCCCACAGATGCTCGTTTTCCCACGCGGTCGCGTATTGACGCAGCATCCAGCGCGTAGCACCGTGGTGGACCGCGCCAATGGCGTGGGTATTGCTGATGCATACCGGTCCGACCAGGTATCCACCGTCACGCACCCAGTGCGAGCCCGTCATCTCACCATTTCCGTTCAGGGCGTATATACCCGCCCAGACCGGGCGCGGCTCGGATTCACGACCGTGTGGCAGGATAGCGGTGACGCCTGTTCGTACCGGACCGCGCCCGGTCACCAGCGGACCGCCGCCCTCGATGCGGGTACATACACCAACAAGCACACCCGACACATCGGTGATCGCATTAAGCGGCCCGGTAACCCCCGGAAAATCGAGACCCAGGTCTCGTGCGCGTGGCTTGATCATGTGCAAAATCCTCCTGATCGTTGATCTATCTGGGCGAGCGCGACCGGAACCATAGTCCGAGCGAAGCGACCACCAGGGAGAACAGAATCATCAGTGACGCGATCGCGTTGATCTCCGGCTTGATGCCCCGCCGCAACATCCCGTAGATAAAAACCGGCAGCGTCGTCGAACCGACACCAGAAATGAAGTAAGTGATCACCAGATCGTCCATTGAAATAATGAACGAAATCAGAGCGCCGCCGGTGACGCCCGGAAGGATCAGCGGCAGCGTCACCCGTCGGAACGTCTGGTATGGATTGGCCCCAAGATCGGCGGAGGCCTCCTCGCAGGTCTGGTCCATGCCGGCCAGCCGGGCGCTGACGACGATAAAGACGTAGCTGCCGAGGAACGTGCAATGGCCTATGATGATCGTCGTCAAACCGAGCTTCGCGCCGAGCGAAACAAAATAGATCAGCAGGGCGATGCCGAGCACGATGTCCGGAATAATCATGGGCATGAACACCAGCACGCGGTAGAACGTTCTCATACGAAACCGGAAGCGCGCCATGGCCAGTGCAGTGAGCGTACCAATCAGGGTCGACACGGCGGTTGTTGTGAGCGCCACGATCAGGCTGTTCGCGACCGCCGCGGTGAGCTGATCCGTTGACTCGACGTACAGGGCCTGCTCAGTCAGTTTGCTGCCGAGGCCAAAGATGGTCCGATACCAATCGAATGTGAACCCTGACCACGCCATCATATTCACCGGATTGGCGTTGAATGAGTACACGAACACGATGATCATCGGTGCATAAATAAACGCAAAGAACAACACGCTGTACAGCAGTAGAGTACTGCGCCTCATGCGCCTTCCGATTGTGTCGAGGAGTTCACTCATTTACTCTCTCTAACTCTCCTGGAGCGCATCCGCCCGATTGACGACGGCGACATAGATGAGCAGGAACACGACCACCGCGAACATGAGCACCCAGGCAAGCGCTGAACCAAACGGCCAGTTGCGCGCCCGCAAAAACTGCTGCTCCACCAGATTGCCGATCATCAGCACCTTCGCGCCTCCGAGCAAATCCGGCACGATGAAGTTGCCCAGACTCGGGATAAACACGATGATCGAACCGGCGACAATGCCCGGTACCGACATCGGCAGGGTCACACGCAGGAAGGTCTTGAGGCGGCCCGCCCCAAGATCCCCCGACGCCTCCAGCAAACT
>CAXMTM010000074.1:0-2487 GCA_964196385.1 Arenicellales bacterium | reverse complement strand
GCCTGGCTCTGCAACTGGATATGGCGGTGCTGGTGGAAGTGCATGATGCAGCGGAACTTGAACGCAGTCTCAATCTCGAATTACCATTGGTCGGGATAAACAACCGGAACCTGACAACCTTTGACACCACCTTGCATACGACACTGGACCTACTGCCGTCCATACCCGAAAACCGGATGGTCATTACCGAGAGCGGTATCCGCAGCGCTGATGACGTCGCCCTGATGCGCCGGCACAAGGTCAATGGCTTCCTGGTCGGCGAGGCGTGCATGCGCGTCGCCGATCCCGGGCAAAAGATCAGGGAGCTGTTTTTTAGCGATTCCTTGACACGGACCGGTGTGGCGTGAAAGCGCGAGTATCTCTGCTGGAAGGCGTTTCTTTCGCGGGCACCGCGGACAGTGGCCACCGCGTCGTCATGGATGGGCCGCCTGAATTCGGCGGTCAGAACAAAGGCACGCGCCCGATGGAAATGCTCCTGATCGGGCTCGGCGGATGCAGCGCTTTTGATGTCGTCCACATGTTGCGCAAGGCGCGCATCGATATGACCGGGTGTGAGGTTGAAATCGAAGCCGAGCGGGCGCCGGATGTGCCCAGGGTGTTCACCCGTATTCACATGCACTTCGTGATCTCCGGAACAAACATTCCGGAGTCCAGAGTGCGCAGGGCGGTCGAGTTGTCCGCGGAGAAATATTGTTCGGCTGCGCTCATGTTCAGCAAGGTCGCGCGGGTGACTCACGACTATGAAATCATTGAAGTCTAGCCCGCGCTAGCCGTGGCCACGGAATTCGAGAAAATCCGGGATGAGTATTATCACGCCTGGTTCCGCTACTACCCGGAAGCGGCTCTGGATGCGGGAGTAACGGGATACGAGCACCTGCTCCGTCCTTACAGCGACCAGGAACAGGGTGCGTTGTTGTCGCTGAATGAAAAGCTCCTGGATGCATTGGATGAATTGGATGACTCTTCATTGCACCCCGATGAACATCTGGATCTGCAACTGATGCAAGGCGCAGCTTTTCTGGACATGGAACAGATCCTGCAATACGACTGGCGAAAGCGCGACCCGGAAGAATACCTTCCGCTTCATTCGATTTATCAACTCACCGTGCGGCACAGTGAAAACTTTGCAGCGGCGCTGAATCAGCGCCTGGCCCTGATTCCCGATTACCTGCTCAACGCGCGGCATTATGTCGGACAGGATGCGGAGCAGATCCCGGCCCACTGGCTGGAGTCCGCTATTACCGCCGTGGAATCAGGCGTTGTATTCCTCAAAGCGCTGCCGGAGGATCTGAAGGTCAAGACTCACCTTGACGAGTTACCCAACCTCGATGCACTGATTATCGATGCGGTAAGCGCCTTCGAACGCTACCAGCGGTTTCTGGAGCAGGAAATAGGCGCCAGAGCGACTGGGGACTTTGCGGTCGGCCACCAGAGATATTCTCACCTGCTTCAGTACCGGCACTTTCTGGACGTCAAACCGGATGAACTTTTTGACTTTGGCAACCGGCTGTTCGAGCAGACTGAACGGCAAATGAAACAGGTGTGCCGCCGGCTGACCGGAAGTGAGGATCGATCACTGCTGGATGAAAAAATACGGCAGCAAGGCCCCGCGGAGGGACCCCTGCTTTCCGTTTACCGGAAGCAAATGGAGGCGGCCCGGGAATTTGTCCAATCCGGCGACCTGGTAAGTTTTCCCGAAGTCGAAGCGCTGTCTGTTGTGCAGACACCGGTGTTCTTGCGCCACAAGATTCCTTTTGCCGCCTATGAACCTCCGGGTCCCGGCGACAGTTTGCAACTGGGCCACTATTTCGTCACGCCTGCCGCCGACGCGGAGACACTGGCCCAGCATAGTTTGATGGCCATGATGCACACCAGTGTGCATGAAGGGTACCCCGGCCACCACCTGCAGTTCACCACCGCTCACCGGTATCCCGCAGCCTCCTCATTGCCGAGATTGCTGAACAAATCAGCAACCCTGTATGAGGGGTGGGCGCTTTACTGTGAACAGTTGATGTTTGAAAAGGGTTTTCTGGGTGAGCCGGAAAGCGAGTTCATCCTGCTCAAGGACAGGTTGTGGCGTGCTTTGCGCATCATCATCGATACCGGTATGCAGACACGGGGCCTATGTCTGCAAGACGCCATAGGGATGATGACTGATCGTCTCGGGTTTTCCGGAGCCCAGGGGCTGGGTGAAGCAACCTGGTACAGCAGAGCGCCCACTGTCCCCATGGGATACGCAACCGGATGGGCCATGATCAACACGGCCCGTGATCTGGCGCTCCAGGCGCCGTCAGGGCAAACACTCAAGTCGTTTCATGACGGCCTGCTGGCCCAGGGGTCATGTGCTCTGTCGCTGGGTTTGGAGCGGGCCTTCGGAGCAGAATTCTCACAAAGAGTTCAGGCAATAATCCGGGAAAAATGACCCGACGGGGGCTAGCTTCTATTCTTGGACAGGCTCCTAGTCGCCGTCGTTGGCCCGGGGTACGA
>CAXMTM010000073.1:0-5160 GCA_964196385.1 Arenicellales bacterium | reverse complement strand
ATATGCGGATCAAGGGGATAACCAAAGGCCTGAACTTTCCGGTAATCAGCATTCTGGATGCCACCGCGCAAGCAGCATGCGACGTGGGGGCAAAGCGGGCCCTGGTGCTGGGTACAACGGTGACCATGAACAGCACGGTGTACACCGACACGCTGTACGACTACGGCATCGACACCTTTCCAAAACTCCCGGATGCAGAAATTAACAGCCTCGGAAAGTTGATCGACCACGATTTGTACCAGGGTAGAATTGATTCCGCCATGGACCAAATTGTGGGCCTGTGCAAAAATTACGTGCGCAATGGATCGGATGTCGTTTGTCTGGCCTGTACGGAGCTGCCCCTCGCCTTTCCACAGCAGGTGGATTCAAAGTGCTTCGAGGTGCAGGGTATTACATTCGTCAACACCACCGTGGCCCACGTCGATGCAGCATTGGCCCTGGCTCTGGCTGACTGACCCGATGTGTCTGAACTTCTTCGTGCATCAGGAAAGGGAGCCGGATTACACACGGTCTTTGCGGCGAAACTCAAACCAGCTTAACAGAGGTCTTGTATGTTTATTGCGATGAACCGGTTTGCCGTAAGGCTGGAGTGCGAAGATGCTTTTGTTACCCTGTGGAAGTCGAGGGACAGTTATCTGGATGGTGTAGACGGGTTCATGAGCTTCAATTTATTGCGGGGCGAGGAAGGCGACAACGTGGTCGTTTTCGCCACACATACGGTGTGGGAGGATGAAACGGCGTTCAGGGACTGGGTGAAAAGTGACGCGTTCAAAAAAGCACACCAGGGGCCGCGGCCAGACCCCGCCATGTTCGCGGAGCCGAACAAATTGGAACTTTTCGAATCTGTAATTTAACCCGAATCGATGGATTGCAAAAAGTGCTGCACGTGGCTGCCGTATCTCAATGAAAAGCTTGTGGTCGTTGGGTGGAAACCTGAGGTATGGAAACGGCCAGCCTGCATTTCTCACCAGGCGGCTATGAAACTCGTTAAAGCCTTACCAATGATAGGATATAGAGTATTGACAGATAAACAGACTGTATCGGAAACGCCTATCCCGGCCCTGGCTAGTCCAGGCACAGCTGAACTTGGTCTTCATTCGATCCATAGCTACGGCTATGCCTCTCATTGCAGCCCGGCGTTCATCTGCACCTGTCCTGCGCCATGCCTCGGGATCCTGGTAAGAAATGCAGGCTAGACAGTTGAGCGAGGCGGAGGATGCCGACCGGTATGAGGAAAGCGTGTGCCAACTCCTCGCCTCAGAGTACGGGCTTGGGGGAGAGTTGGTGCGCCTGCCTGGAGAGAACCTCAATTACCTGGTGACGGATTCCGGCCAGCGGCGATACGTGCTCAAGGTGGCATCGGCTGAGCGTGACAATGCAATGCTTGACATGGAATATCGGGCAGTTGAATTCATCGCAGAGCGAAGTACAAGTCTGCGTGTGCCGCGTACGGTATTGACCCGGTGCGGTAACGTGGTGGCCCAATTGAATCGGGGTGCACAGGATGCATTGCGTGCCCAACTGCTCGACTATGTCGCCGGTACGCCCTGGGGCGAGATCGTTGATCATGATGATGGCTTGCTTGCTGACCTGGGAAGAAAGCTGGCAAAACTTGACCTGCTGCTGGCTGACTTCACGCATCCCGCGATGTACAGATCCCACCAATGGGATCTGTCTGCGCTTTCACGACACAGGTCTACGGTCGGGCTGATCACGGACCCGTACCGTCGGCGGGTGCTTGAATGGGTTTTTCACTACTGGGCCGCGACCGCTGAAACAACGCTCGATGATTTGCCCAGAGCTTTTATTCACAGCGACGCCAATGATGAAAACCTGTTGGTCGAGAACGGCCGGGTGGTTGGACTGCTGGATTTTGGAGACAGCTTGTACAACCCCGTTGTGTGCAACCTTGCCGTCACACTGGCGTACGCCATGCTGGGACACGATGATCCACTGCCCGTTGCCGGGAAGATCGTGTCGGCTTATCACCACCTGCGTCCATTATCGGAGGGTGAGCGCAGCGCGCTGTATCCCATGGTCTGTGGTCGGCTGGCAAACACAGTTGCCGTCGCGGCCGGGAGAAGGCTGGCCGATCCCGGTCACCGCAACTGGTTTGTTACAGAAGACGGTGCCTGGAAATTACTGGAGAAATTCTATGAGTCGAGCCCGGTCAACGCATACGGAATCTTGACAAGTGGTATAGAGCAATGCGTGCCTGGATCGGCCGGCCGTTCACCCGGGGAGTTGATCGAGCGGCGCCGGCGGGCCATCGGCCCATCGTTGTCCCTGGCTTATGAACACCCGCTTAAAATCGTGCGGGGACGGGGACAGTTTCTGTTCGATTACCGCGGCCACCCATATTTGGACCTGGTCAACAACATTTGCCACGTGGGCCACTGCCATCCCCGCGTGGTCGAAGCCGGCCAACGTCAGATGGCAATTCTGAATACTAATACTCGTTATCTTTACGAAGGATTAACCGACTATGCGGAACGGTTGTGTGCAACCCTGCCGGAAGCTCTGAACACCTGCTTTTTCGTCAACTCCGGAAGTGAAGCCAATGAACTTGCGCTGCGCCTGGCTCGAACACACACCGGGCGGGGAGATTTTCTTGTCGTTGACGGTGCGTACCATGGAAACACGGGCCAGCTCATCAATATCAGCCCCTACAAGTTCATGGGCCCGGGAGGATCGAATAAGGCCGAACCGTGGGTTCACATGGTGCCAGTGGCGGATGGCTACAGGGGGCGCTATAAGGGGCAGGGGATCGACTCCGGTGTGGCCTACGGCAACGACGTCGGGCAGGCAATTCGCCGCACCGGCAGTCCAATTGCTGCATTCATTACCGAAACGATCTGGTCCTGTGGCGGGCAGGTGGTACCGCCTGCAGGGTATCTGAAAACGGCGTTTGAGCATGTCCGGGAGGCTGGCGGTCTGTGTATAGTCGACGAGGTGCAGGTCGGATTCGGCCGTGTCGGGAAATGCTTCTGGGGGTTCCAACTGCAGGACGTCGTTCCCGATATCGTGGTCATGGGCAAACCCATGGGTAACGGGCACCCGATGGCTGCGGTAGTCACCACCCGGGAGATCGCCGCGTCTTTTTATAATGGCATGGAATTCTTCAGCAGCTTCGGCGGAAATCCGGTTTCCTGCGCCATCGGTATGGCCGTGCTCGATGTCCTCGATGAAGAATCACTGCAAGCCCATGCGCTGCATATGGGCAAGCATTTCAAGACCGGCTTGCAAGCCCTTGCCGAACGTCACCCGATCATAGGTGATGTGCGTGGAGAAGGGTTGTTTCTCGGCGCTGAACTGGTCAGGCAGCGCGATACCCTCGCGCCTGCTGCCGGGGAAGCATCACGGGTCGTCAACCTGATGAAGGAACGGGGAATCCTGATGAGCACCGACGGGCCCCTCGACAATGTGCTGAAGATCAAACCGCCCATGGTTATTACCGAGGCCGACGTGGACATGGTGTTGCGCTGTCTGGACGATGCGCTGGCAGAGCGGGCGCAGTCCTGATGCAGCATCAGCCCGGCCACGAAAGCCAATTATTTTTTCGCTCGTTTTGCGGGTTGATTGACAAGCGCGACGCCAGTCAGGATCAATGCAAGGGCAACCGCCTCCTGCAAATCTGGTTGTTCTTCCAGCAACAGCGCACCCCAGCCCACTCCCAGTATCGGTATCAGGTAATTGACCTGGGAAAAAGTCGTGGCACCCAGCGTATGTACCAGTCTGAAATATAACAGGGTTGCAATTCCGGTGGAAAAAATCCCTAACATTAACAATGATCCCACGGATTCCCAATCCGGTGTCAGAGACAGGGGCTGCTCGAATACGAGCGCCATCGGCAGCAGCATGGCAGTGCCGCAAATCAGCGTCGCCATGGCCATCGGCCGCCCCGTTAGGTGGGTCACGCGCCGGACAAATATCGTGGTAACGCTGTAGCTCAACGCCGCGGCGACGATGGCAACCTGTGCCAGTGTGGCTGCCCCCAGACCACCCAGGGCTTCCCAGCCGATCAGTACCACCAGGCCGAAAAATCCGAGAGTAATTCCCGTGGCTCTGGGTACGGTCAAAGGATCAGAGTCGGTGGCAAAATGGGCCATCAGAGCGACTGCTACAGGCATGGTCCCCATTAAAATCGCTGTCAGACTGCTGTCTACAAAACGTTCACCCCAGTGGATCAGGGTAAAAGGCAGTGCGTTGCCGATAAGGGCGATTACACAGGCGGCAATCCAGGTGTGACGGTCCCGTGGCAGAGCGTCACCGCGGGCGAAGCTATAGATCGTCAGCACGATCGCTGCCAGCGCCACGCGGCCGAATGAGAGCGTCACCGGCGAGATGGTCTGTACGGCGACCTTGATGAACATGAAGGATAAACTCCAGATGGTGGCCAGCACAAAAAGCAGCGCTAATTCACGCGAGTAATAGTGCCGCTGTTGCCCGGGTAACGAGCGCTTCCACAAGCGGGTCATGCCTCTAACCCGGGCATTTCACAAATTATGCACAATCTCGCTGGCCTCTTGATTCCACAAGAAATATTTCCTCGGTCGGCCAAGACGTTGACCACTGTAATCAACGATATTTTTTCGGTTGTTCCTCGTGACACAATACTCTGCGTACTTTTGCGCAGATTTGTGACTATCCGGGTTTACAATGACGAGTCACTCAATGAGGGTAAAAAACTTCTTTGGCCCTTTGACCTGGATAGATTGTCAGCATGGCCCGGGCTGCGGCAGGTTTCTGCGCGATGGCTGTGCTACCGCATTTTACGAAACTCAACATCCGCCTGGCGGCGAAATTTCTGACGTCGTGGAAATTCCCTGTTTTCTGCTCCATACCAGGCCGTGAAACTTGTTCGACGGTCCTGTACGCGCCGTTCGAATCCGCAGCGGCGATTCTTTTCGTTCCAGGCAGCATCCGGTTCAGTGTGATATTTGAGAACCGGATCATCCGGTTTTTTAGCGGCCGACGGTGTACCGGAGACGAGGAACAAACTGTTGTCGGGGTCAAGTTCCAGGCCCATGTCGCAAATCCGAGCCCAGTCCGCATCGAAACTAAGATCGCAACATTCCTTGTATTTTTTAGCCTCGAAGACGAACTGCCCCTGGGTGCCATTGGCGTGCAGCAGCGACAGCAGTCTTGCCCGGCTGCGGG
>CAXMTM010000072.1:0-6076 GCA_964196385.1 Arenicellales bacterium | reverse complement strand
ATGGGAGACCAGCAGGAGCGTACCGGTATAAGAGCGCAGCCATTGCTCGAGCCACACAATGGCATCGAGATCGAGGTGATTGGTGGGCTCATCCAGCAGCAGCAAATCCGAACGGCACATCAATGCACGACCCAGGCTGAGTCGCATTCGCCATCCACCAGAAAACGTGGTTACAGAGTCCCCAATTTGCTGGTGTGAAAATCCCAGGCCATCGAGAAGCTGAGCGGCCCGGCTTGTTGCCGTATAGCCGCCGATCAGATCCATTTCGGCATGGAGTTTCGCCATTTCCGCACCGTCATTCTTCTGCTCCGCAGCCACCAGCTGCGTTTCGATATCCCGCAACCGCCGGTCCCCATCAAGCACATAGTCGATTGCCGTCCGGTCTTCCCAGGCGGTTTCCTGTTCAACATAGCCGATAGTCCAGTCTGCAGGTATCCGGCACTCTCCCGTATCCGCCTGCAGTTTCCCTGTGATCAGCGCGAAAAGACTGGTCTTTCCGCTTCCATTGGCCCCGGTGACCCCGATTTTTTGCCCGGGGACGATATTCACATTCGCAGCAGCAAACAACAACTTGGCGCCACGCCGTACGCTAAGGTTTTCGAGAAGCAGCATCGCCGGGGATTCTAGCTCAACCAGCGAAACTCTGAATAAAAAGATAGTCCGTCCACAGGACCCCTCGGCGCATTCAGATACAATTGCTGAAAGTTTGCATGGCCCTCGAAGGAGGTTATTATTGACGGGCGATTTCGGGGACCCTGCGACCAACCGCTTCCCGATTCGACGGACACATCTGTTTCACCTTGAGGGAGAACATATCAACCGGAGGGCCCGTGGCCACCTACCTCGAACACGCGAACATTACAGTACCGGACATCGACGCCGCTATCGCCTTCCTCAAGGTCATAGACCTGAGTTTCAAGGTCCGCCGTGATGAAGTCTGTGCCGCCGGGTATCGCTGGGCCCACATTGGCTCCGGCACCACCTATATCGCGCTGCAGGCGCCCCATTTGGGCTCCGACCCGCAATCGTCCTTACAAACCTACAAGAACTTCGGCATTAACCACCTGGCCTGGGTGGTGGATGATTTCGATGCCGTCGTACAACGACTGGAAGAAAGCGGGTACAGTAAAGGGATCCCGGTTGAACCTGAAACATACAGAAAACGCGCTTATTATTTTGACTTTGCAGGCTTCGAGTGGGAGATCGTGGAATATTTATCAGGCCTGCCGGATAAGCGTAATTCATATCAATGATCAGAGCATAACCACAAATGATATCCACAGTCACCGTTATAGGTTCCGGCACCATGGGCTCCGGCATAGCCGCACAACTGGCCAACGCCGGGATCGATGTCTTGATGCTGGATATCAGGAGCGAAGGCGATCGACCCAATGCCATAGCAGAGCTGGCGATAGAACGTTTAAAGAAAAGCAACCCGCCGCTGCTCGTCCATCCGGATGTGCTGGAAAAGATCACAACAGGCAATATCGAGGACGATCTTGCCGGTATTTCCGACAGCGACTGGATCGTTGAGGCCATCGTCGAGCGACTCAAACTCAAAAAAGACCTGTATCGCAGAGTAGACCAATATCGGAAGCCGGGTGCCATCGTATCTTCCAATACGTCGACCATACCGATGTCGCTGTTGGTGGAAGACATGCCGTTCAATTTCCGCAAGCACTTCGCCATTACCCATTTTTTCAACCCGGTTCGTTACATGCGTTTGCTGGAGCTGGTGCAGGGCGACGACACCGACACGAATGTCATGGCAGTGTTGAGAACATTCAACGACGAGAAAATGGGCAAGGGTATTGTGGACTGCCGCGATACGCCTGGGTTCCTGGCCAATCGCGTGGGTGTGTTCGCACTGCAGGTGGGCATTGATGAAGCTATCGGTTGCGGCCTCAGCATAGAAGTTGCGGATGCGCTGATGGGCCGTCCAATGGGCATCCCGAAAACAGGGGTGTTTGGGCTGTACGATCTGATCGGCCTGGACCTTATGGTCGATGTCGTCAACAGCCTCAAGTCCATCCTGCCCGTGGACGACGCATTTCATCCGGTGAGTAAATCCAATCCGCTCATCAACAAGTTGATCGCAGAAGGCTATACCGGCCTCAAGGGCGCTGGAGGTTTCTACCGGGAACGGGAAGGTGAACGTCAAGCCGTGGACCTGGACAGCGGTAACTGGCGCAGTTCGAAGCGAGCCTCTCTGCCCCTGGCCGAGGCCGGGGAAACACAGGGTATAAAAACACTCATCTCTGGTGATACAACACAGCATCGCTTTTGCCGCCGGGTACTGTCCCGGGTACTGGCTTATGCAGCAGGCCTTATCCCCGAGGTTGCTGATAACCCGGTAGCCATCGACGATGCGATGAAACTGGGCTACAACTGGGTACAGGGCCCCTTCGAACTCATCGACGAAATCGGTATTTCCGGATTCATCCGGTTATGTGCCGATGAAGGCATCACGGTACCGGCTTACCTTGCCGAAGCGAACGGGCGGTCGTGCTACCGGGTTTCGGATGCCCGCTTGCAGAAAAGGCATTATCAAACCGGTTACCAGCAACTCCAGCGGGCGCCCGGGATCATTCGCTTCAACGAGACCCGGCGTACGCTGGACGCGCTGATCGAAAACCCATCGGCAAGCCTCTACAAACTGGAAGGGGATATCGGTCTGATCGAGTTCCACACCAAGGCCAATGCGCTCGATGGTGGCAGCATGGCCATCGTGGCCGATGCCGCTGGTCACGCCGGTCGGGAATTACGTGGGATCATCGTGCACAATGACGGAGCCCAATTTTCCGCAGGCGTCAATTTGAATCAGTTTCGCGAACTGATCGCCGCTGGGGATTGGCAAGGTATCAATAATTTTTTAGAAGAATTTCAGGAAGCAGTCAAGGCACTGAAGTATTGTCCCGTCCCCGTTGTAGCCGCACCGTCTGGTCTGGCCATTGGCGGCGGCTACGAGGTCGTGGCTCATTGTGATGCCGTTGTTGCCCACTCCAATATCGTACTTGGGCTGGTGGAAAGCATGGTCGGCCTGATCCCCGGGGGCGGCGGGGTCAAGGACACGCTCTACCGCTGGCACCAACTTCTGGGCGATTGGGAACAGGCGGCACAAAAGACATTGATGAATATTGGTTACGGTAAAACCGGGACATCACCACGACAAGCAGAAAAGCTGGCGTATTTTCGCCAACATCTCGACCGACAGGTCATGAACCGCGACCGCCTGGTGACGACCGCCCGGCAAACAATCGATGAGCTTTCTGAAAACTATTCTCCGCCGGCCCCACCCGTCTTCCATTGGTGCGGTGCCGGTCCTTTTGAACGAATGTGCCTGTCTCTCGAAGAGAGTCACGAAAAAGGGCACCTGACCCCGCACGATATCGTAGTCGGTACCGAACTTGCGCGTGTGGTTACCGGCGGGGATGTCGATGCCCGGGACGGCGTCAGTGAGGACGACCTGTTTGCGGCGGAACGCACGGCCTTCGTTAAACTGGCCCGGACGGGACCAACCCTGGAGCGTATTGCGTACATGCTGGATCAGGGCGGCGCTCTGCGAAACTAGCCTGGTCTTCGCCGGAAGGTCGTGCAATGAACATGAAGTGGCGTTTGTCGGCTCGCCTGGATTAAGATTGACCAATAAATTTCACTCTCGCAATATGTCATGGATAAACCCTAAACCTGAAAATCCGGATTGTTCCCAAACAATGAAAATATTATTCACTGATAAATTTCCTTTATCGTATGTCGAGAAACTTGAGCACATGGGGCACAACTGCGCCATTGACCCCAACGTGAAAGCGGAAGACTTGCCCGCTGTAATCGGCGATGCGGAGATACTGGTCGTACGCAGCACCAGAGTCACGGCCGACACCCTGAAAGCCGCGACCGGTTTGAAAATGGTTATCCGCGCCGGGGCCGGCACCAACACCATCGACAAGGATAGCGCAGCCGCGGCAGGGATATATGTATGCAACGTTCCGGGCAAGAACGCCATCGCCGTCGCCGAACTGGCCATAGGTCTGCTGATTGCGATCGACCGAAATATTCCTGACAATGTCGATCAGATCAGGCAGGGAGTATGGGACAAGAAGCGGTTTTCCGAAGCCAAGGGGTTGTTTGGCCGCTCCATCGGCGTGGTGGGCCTGGGGGCGATTGGCATGACGGTGGCGGAACGGGCTCACGCATTTGGCATGAAACTTCACATCCTGCGCAAACCCGAACGCGCGCCTGAACTGGCCAACAGACTCACTGAACTCGGCGCCGTGGAAATGGGCGATCTCTACGATCTGGCCAAGGCCTGCGACATATTGTCATTCCATACCCCTGCTTCAGAGAATACCAATAGGCTGATAGGGGCCGATTTGCTTGCCGTAATGAAACCAAGAGCGATATTGATCAATACCTCAAGAGGTGATCTCATAGACGAACAGGCCCTGATCGCGGCCATGGACGAAAAAGGTATTCGTGCCGGGCTGGACGTATACATGGGCGAACCGGCGGAGGCACAATGCAACTTCGACTCCACCCTGGCCTCTCATCCCAATGTTTATGGCACGCACCACATAGGCGCTTCCACGGAACAGGCGCAGACAGCGGTGGCCGAAGGGGTGGTGAATATTATCGAGGCCCTGGTTCAGGGCAGTATCATGCACTGCGTCAACATGAAAACCTCATAAATTAACAGACCATCCAACGAGACCTGACTTGAGAGAACACCATGCCTAATCGCGTCCACAATTTTTGCGCGGGTCCATGCACCTTGCCGTTATCAGTGCTCGAGGAAGCTCGGGATGAGTTTGTCGACTACCACGATGAAGGAATGTCGCTGATTGAAATGAGCCACCGGGCCAGGGCTTACGACGATGTGCACCAGGAAGCGATGTCCTTGGCCCTTGAGGTTTATGGCGCCCCCGATGAGTTCGGGGTGATGTTTATCCAGGGGGGGGCGACACTCCAGTTTGCCATGATTCCGATGAATCTGCTGGTTAATGGCCAGCGGGCCGGGTATTTGAACTCTGGCTCATGGGGCACGGGTGCCATTGCCGATGCCAAACCACACGGTGATATTTATGTTGCATGGGATGGCGCCGATTCCAGCTTTACCCGCATGCCGCAGCCCGACGAAATAAATATAGAGGACGGCACACGTTATCTCCACGTCACCTCCAATGAAACCATAGGCGGTATTCGCATGGTCGACTGGCCCGATGTCGGCGTACCCCTGGTGGGAGATATGTCGTCAGACTATATGTCCAGACCGATCCCCTGGGAACGGTTCGACCTGGTCTACGGCGGCGCACAAAAAAACCTGGGGCCTGCGGGAATGGCCATCGTATTCATCAGAAAATCAATCCTTGAAGACAGCAACAGGAACCTGGCTCGCTACCTGCGTTATGACGTGCACCTGGGCAAGGACTCTCTGTTCAATACGCCGCCGGTGTTTACCATATACATGGTCGGCAAGGTACTCAAGTGGATGAAAGACAAGGGCGGGTTGGCGGTCATCGAAAAAGAGGCCGCGGAAAAATCAGCATTGCTGTACAACATCATAGACAGCAGCGATGGTTACTACACGAGTCCGGTGGATACCGCCTGCAGATCACACATGAATGTTGTTTTTCGCCTGCCGAACGAGGAACTGGAAAAAAAATTCCTGAGTGAAAGTAACCAGCAGGATTTGGTCAACCTGAAGGGGCACCGCAGTGTCGGAGGCTGTCGGGCCAGTATATACAACGCCTTACCGGCCGCCAGTGTGAACATACTGGTCGACTTTATGACCGCGTTCCGGCGTGCTAACTGATCTACTTGCGGCGACCTCTCCATGACCAAAATCCACGCGTTCGATGGTTACCTTGTCAGGCACGAATGTCTCCAAAAAGTCGTGTCACCGGCCTATGACTCCTTGTCTTCCGATGAGCGCCACGCGTTTGGCGAGGCCCACCCTGACAACTATATAAATGCAATGCGGTCCATTGATGAGTACCCTGCATCACAACGGCCTTCTCTGGACAAAATTCTTGAAATAAACGCAGCCCATCTCAGCAAGATGATCAAAGAAGGGGACTTC
>CAXMTM010000071.1:0-8555 GCA_964196385.1 Arenicellales bacterium | reverse complement strand
TGTCGGGCGGAGAAAAGCAGCGTATAGCCATTGCCCGGACAGTATTGAAAAACCCGCCGATCCTCATTCTTGACGAGGCCACTTCTCAACTGGATTCAAAATCGGAAAAAGCCATTCAGTCGGCGTTGAACGAGATATCGGTAAATCGGACGTCTCTGGTGATCGCACACCGCCTGTCAACGATCAGCGACGCCGACCGGATTCTGGTTCTTGAGATGGGCTGCATCGCTGAAAGTGGAACCCACAGAGAACTGATTGCAGCCGGTGGCCACTACGCCGACATGTGGCGTTTGCAACAGGAACAAAGAAGGATCGGAATCGCGGATCAGGAACTTCGCGCAGCGGAACTAGCCCAGAATTAAAAAAATCGGTCACATTATTCGATGATTACATACAAGTGGGATAACCCGCGGTGCGGTCACGTCTTTATCCACAATTTTTGTGGATAACTGTGTTGATAACTACGTTCTGCGGGGTTTATCAATGGGCGTTTGCCGGGTTTTTGCTCGATTGATTAAAAAGTATGCAACTTCAATTAAACACATATAATTCAATATGTTAACAACTTTTCTTCTATGTTTTGTTTAACTATTGCATGCAAATTCAAATTTACCCCCGCGGAAATTTCAGATTGTGTACAAGTCCGGGCCAGTATGGTTGGGTTGTAAGCGTTCCAGTGTGCTGAACGAGTAGGGAAAGGGGTTGAGATCATCGGCCGCGTGGTCTGTTTTACCCCGGACCACCCACGCGTCCACATCAATTTCGGGAAACCAGGTATCCCCGTCAAATTCTGCATCGATGCGGGTCAAATGGATCCTGTGGGCTTGCGGCAATACCTGTTCGAACAATGTGGCGCCTCCTATGACCAAAACTTCCTCCACCTGACCCGCGCCTGCACAGGCAGCTTCCATGGATTGCGCCATTACACAACCCGGGGCCTGATATCCGGAGTCCCGGCTGAGCACGATATTCTTTCTGCCGGGCAGAGCCGCGCCGATCGACTCAAAAGTTTTCCTGCCCATGATGATGGGCTTGCCCATGGTGATCTGCTTGAAATGTCTGAGGTCGGCAGGCATGTGCCAGGGCAACCTCCCCCGCTGACCGATCAGGCGGTTGCGGTCCATAGCCACGATGACCGATACAGGTGATTCCAAATTTACCAATCGCTACACCGCAATGGGGGCGGCTATCGATGCATGGCTGCGATAGCCCGTCAACTCGAAATCATCGTAGCTGAAGTCCAGCACGTCGTTGATCGCAGCATTCAGTTTCATCGTGGGCAGGGGGTAAGGGGTGCGCAATACTTGCCCCCTGGCCTGATCCATGTGATTCAGGTATAGATGAGCATCGCCCAGAGTGTGCACGAACTCGCCGGGCTCGAGGTTGGTCACCTGTGCGATCATGAGTGTGAGTAAAGCGTAGGAAGCGATATTGAACGGTACGCCGAGAAAAATATCCGCGCTCCTCTGGTATAAAAGACAAGACAATCTTCCGTCCGCCACATAAAACTGGAACAGGGCGTGACAAGGTGGCAATGCCATGCTGTCAATATCGGCAACGTTCCATGCACTTACAATGATGCGCCGGGAGTCCGGCTCGGTGATTATTTTGTCAATGGCGCCGGCAATCTGATCGATGTTTCGGCCACCCGTCGCCGGCCAGGAGCGCCATTGGTAACCGTAGATCGGGCCCAGTTCGCCCTGATCATCCGACCACTCGTCCCAGATACTGACGCCTCTGTCCTGCAGATACCGCACGTTGGTATCGCCCCTCAAGAACCACAGCAGTTCGTAGATGATGGACTTGAGGTGTACCTTTTTCGTGGTGACCAGCGGGAACCCGGCGTTGAGATCGAAACGCATCTGGTAACCGAACACGCTCAACGTCCCGGTGCCGGTCCGATCCAGCTTGCGCGTCCCGTGTGACAGCACGTGATCGATCAGAGCCAGGTATTGCCGCACGGTTCAGATATCCGCCTCGTCTACGTCGAACTGGCCGGTCATGCGTCGTCTTACGTGGGACCAGGATATGCCCATGGAAAGGACGCCCGCCATGCCTATGAGAAACAGGTAGACGAGCGCCATGTTACCCATCAGAGCAGGAAACAAGGTGATCAGGAGCCATATCAGAATGCCAAAAAACGCCACCGCCAATATGGTTCCGAGTATACCCAGGGACCTCGACGTCGCCCGCAGAAAAACGGCCCAGCCAATGATCAGCAGAATGCCTCCGAACGCCATCAGCGGTCCCGCCTCACCCCACTCGCCCCGCAACATGTCATTTACCCAATGAAAATACGACCATCCCGTCGGGTTGTACGTAGCGAATACGAGGACCAGTGCCGCTCCCAGACGGAGGAGGTAGTGTGTCCATGTGAATCGGGTTCTTGCTCGCGCCATGTTCGGTACCTGCTCTGTTAATGAATACAAATTTATCGACTACGGTTTCGTATGTCTATGTAATTTACGAATGTCCACGTTATTCGCAAATTCTCCCGGACAGGCTCCCGGAACTCAGTGTTGCCTCATATCACAAAATCCCTGGCGTTTTGGAAAAGCCGCATCCATGCCCCATCTTCCTGCCATTGCGGCGGCGCCCACGAGCATTGCACCGTCCTGAATACCCGCTCGGGGTGCGGCATCATGATTGTGACCCGGCCGTTTGTATTGCTGAGAGCGGTTATCCCCTGTGCCGACCCATTGGGGTTGTAAGGGTAGGTTTCGGTAACATCACCGGCATTGTCGATGAAACGCAGAGCGACCATGTCCTGAATCCCGGCGGGCTGTGGCTCACTGCCAAAGTCGACTTGCCCTTCGCCGTGAGAAACCACCACAGGCAGGTGGGAACCGTGCATCCCGGACAACAGAACCGAGGGGCTCTGCGTTACCTCGACCATCACATAGCGGGCCTCGAACTGTTCGGACTGATTGCGGACGAATCGGGGCCAGAATTCCGCACCGGAGATGAGTTCTTTCAAGCCGGCCAGCATCTGGCATCCGTTGCACACCCCCAACGTAAAAGTATCGTCCTGGTCGAAATATCGTGAAAACTGGTCGCGTAACTCATCGTTGAACAGGATCGATTTGGCCCAACCCCCGCCACCACCCAACACGTCGCCAAATGAGAAGCCGCCACAGGCCACCAGGCCCTGAAACTCCGACAGAACGTTACGCCCGATCAGCAGGTCATGCATGGTGACGTCTACCGCCGTAAATCCGGCCCGTTTGAAGGCGGCGGCCATCTCAACGTGCCCGTTGACCCCTTGTTCCCTGAGTATCGCCACTCGCGGCGGCGTAGCGAGGATCTGCGGCGAATCCACCTGCACCGGGTCGTAACTCAGGGACGCGTACAAGCCGGTGTCCGAGGCGTCTAGGATCCTGTCATATTCCGCGTTTGCGCAAACCTCGTTGTCGCGCAGGGACTGCATCCGCCAGGTCGTTTCCGACCAGGCGCGGTGCAGCACCGCCCTTGACTCATCGAGGTGCGTTCCCCGATTGTCCTGAACAAGAATGCGATCGTCCACACGCGGCCTGGCTATGTAATGGGTAATCTCCTCGAGGCCGTACGCTTCCAGGGTAGCGGAGATCTGCTGACCATGGGCCGGATCGATTTGAATGACTGCCCCCGGTTCCTCGTTGAACAAGGCACCGATGGCGTCATACCCCTGACCCACTCTTTGCAGTGAGGACAAATCGATGTCCAGCCCGATTCTTCCCGCAAAACTCATCTCCAGCAGAGTCACAACAAGGCCGCCGTCGGAGCGGTCGTGATAGGCGCTGACCCACCCGTTCCCGATCAGTTGCTGGATGGCCAGGAAAGCATTCTTCAACAATTCCGGATCATCGACGTCGGGCACCGTATCACCTGCCCGCCCATACACCTGCGCCAGTGCGGAACCTCCCAAACGGTTACGGCCGCAGCCCAGGTCGATCAGCCAGAATTCGTGGTCAGGATCTGCAACCGCTTGAGGCGTACGGGTTTTTCTGATGTCCACTACAGGCGCAAACGCACTTACGATCAACGACAGCGGGGCGGTGACCTGATGCGCACCGTGCTCGTCCTGCCATACGGTCTGCATAGACATGGAGTCCTTGCCCACCGGGATGGCGATGCCGAGTTGCGGGCACAGATCAACGGCCACACTGCGCACCGTATCGAACAGGGCGGCATCATCGCCCGGATGACCCGCCGCCGCCATCCAGTTGGCGGACAATTTGATTTCACTCAACGACCTGATGTCTGCGGCGGCGATATTGAGCAGCGCCTCAGCCACCGCCATACGACCACTGGCCGGTGCATTGACAACGGCCAGAGGGGTGCGCTCGCCTATGGCCATCGCCTCACCGAAGCAAGTGTTGTAACCTGCCGCCGTCACCGCAACATCGGCTACCGGGACCTGCCACGGGCCCACCATCTGATCACGGCAAACCAGTCCTCCGACGCTGCGATCCGCGATAGTCACCAGAAAGGTCTTGTCGGCCACCGCCGGCAGGCGCAACATGCGATCCAGCGCTTGCCGGATACTTCTATCCGACAGACGCAACGCGTCCTCCACTGGCGGTGCCACGGTTGCTTCCCGGGTCATGGTCGGGGCATTACCGAAAAGCGTATGCATCGGCATGTCGCTCGGGGTAGTCAGCGGTTCGCCCTGGCCATCGAAATGCATATCGTCCACTACCAGATTTTGATCCTCCGTAGCGTGACCGACGACGCAATACAGACATCGCTCGCGTTCGCACAAACCGATGAATTCATCCAGCCGGTCAGGTTCCACCGCAATGGTGTATCGCTCCTGCGCCTCGTTACACCAGATCTGCATTGGCGTCATACCAGGGTCGTCATTCAATATTTTACGCAAATGAAAGTGCGCGCCCCGGCCGGAGCCAAACACCAGTTCAGGCAGTGCGTTGGACAAACCACCGGCACCTATGTCGTGGATGGACAATATCGGATTAGCCTCGCCAAGTTCCCAGCAGCGATCGATAACTTCCTGGCAGCGGCGCTGCATCTCCGCATTACCGCGCTGCACGGAACTGAAATCCAGCGCCTCGTCGCCGACACCCGTGGCCACGCTGGACGCCGCACCGCCACCGAGCCCGATCATCATCGCCGGGCCACCGAGTACTAAAATCGCGGCCCCTGCAGGAATCTCGTTTTTTAACACGTGCCGGGCACGGATATTACCCAGTCCGCCGGCCAGCATGATGGGTTTGTGATATCCGCGAGTTTCAGTATCGCCATCGGCGTTGACGATACTCTGCTCGTAGGTCCTGAAATAACCGGCGATGTTCGGCCGCCCGAATTCATTATTGAATGATGCCCCACCAATGGGTCCCTCCAACATGATCTGCAGTGGTGTGGCCAATCTCGACGGGGTGTTCGCCGGGCCTTCCCAGGGCTGCAGCGCACCCGGGATGCGCAGATTGGACACCGAAAAACCGGTCAGCCCCGCCTTCGGTTTTGCTCCGCTGCCGGTGGCGCCCTCGTCCCGTATCTCACCGCCCGATCCTGTCGCCGCCCCGGGGAAGGGCGAAATCCCCGTTGGGTGGTTGTGGGTCTCGACCTTGCATACGATATGAATCAACTCATTATGGTATGCGTATTCCCGGTCTTCAGGCCGCGGGAAAAAACGTGCCGCCGTAGAACCGTGCAATACGGCCGCATTGTCTTCGTAGGCAATCAGAGTCCCTTCATTATTGCATCTGTGGCTCTCCCGGATCATATCGAACAGCGTTTCCGATCGGGGTTGGTTGTCGATGACCCAGTTGGCGTTGAATATCTTGTGGCGGCAGTGTTCGGAATTTACCTGGGCGAACATCATCAACTCCACGTCGGTCGGATTACGACCCATGGCGGAGAATTCACGGATCAGGTAGTCGACTTCGTCCCGGGACAGCGCCATGCCCCAGTCCCGGTTCGCCTTGATCAGGGCGGGGACACCACCGTTCAATACATCGACTACCTGCAAGGGCCGGGGCTCGAAATTGCGGAACAGATCACCGACTTGCTCGAATGCCCGCAACACCGACTCGGTCATCGGGTCGTGGATATATTCCACCACATGGGAGCATTCCTCCGGTGTCAGCGGCTTGTCGTCCATGGTCCGGACCCACCAGACAATGCCACGTTCGATGCGATTGACCTCGTCCAGGCCACAGTGGTGTGCGATATCGGTGGCCTTGGTCGACCATGGAGAAATTGTGCCCACCCTCGGCACCACCAGGAAAAAATCGCCGCCGTCGCCGCACGCCGCCGTATCGGCACTGGCACCGTAATCCAGTATCTGCCGGAGAACAGCCTCCTGTGCAGGAACAATCTCTATGGACAGATCGATGAAATGCCAGAACTCGCTGCCGATGGACCGGATAGCGGATACCCGGTCACGCAGTATCGCCTCCAGTTTACGCAGGCGGAATTTGGAATGGGCGGAATTACCACGGAGTTGCAGCATCATTGACCGCGGATCGGAATTGATGAGTTTTTTATTTTAGGGAACCTCGAAAAATGAGGATTTTCGTGCGCAGAACCGCAGTGTAGATGACATACATGAGGATTCGAGCACGGAGCTGACGCGGCTATCGTGCGAAAAGACCATTTTTCGAGGGGCCCTTTAGTCCAGAGGAACCCCAATGCGATGGGCAACTTCCTCGTAGGCCTCGACGACGCCGCCCAGGTTGCGGCGGAATCGATCCTTGTCCAGTTTCTCGCGGGTATGGGCATCCCAGATTCGGCAACCGTCCGGAGTGAATTCATCCCCCAGCAGCAATTCCCCGTGGTAGCGACCGAATTCGAGCTTGAAGTCGATCAGCAGCATGTCTTTGTCGGCAAATAATGTTTTCAGGATATCGTTGACCCTGAAGGTGCGATCTATCATGGTTTTGACTTCCTGGTCAGTGGCCCAACCGAAGGAGCGGATGTGGTATTCGTTGATCATCGGATCGTGAAGCGGATCGTTTTTCAAAAAAAACTCGAAGGTTGGCGGATCCAGATCGATACCGTCCTCGACGCCCAGGCGCCTGCACAGGGAACCGGTGGCGATATTCCTGACCACGCACTCTACGGGGATCATGTCCAGACGTTTGACCACCGACTGGTCGTCCGACAGCAATCGTTCAAAATGTGTCACGATGCCCTGCTTCTCCAATTCCCGCATCACAAAAGCGTTGAACTTGTTGTTGACCATGCCCTTGCGTTCCAGTTGCTCGACCTTTTCGCCATCGAACGCGGACGTATCATTGCGAAAATGCATGATCAACAGGTCGGCTGAATCCGTCAGGTAAACCGATTTGGCTTTACCGGCGTAGAGTTGTTCACCGCGTTGCATAGCTATAGCACCCCCGCCTTGACCATGGCTGCTCTGACCTGCCCGTGGAACTGCCCGGACAACGGCGTCAGCGGTAATCGAATATGGCCGCCGATCAGGCCCAATTGGCCAACCCCCCATTTTACCGGGATCGGATTGGATTCCAGAAACAAAGCGCGGTGAAGATCATCCAGCGTTTCGTTGATCTGTGCGGCGGTGGTGAAATCTCCTTGCAGAGCGGCGGCGCACATCTCACTCATCTGTTTTGGGGCCACGTTAGCGGTTACGGATATGACGCCCCTGCCGCCGAGGCGCATGTGTTCCAGGGCATTGCCGTCTTCACCGGATACGATCACCGGCATTCGATCCGCACAGCACCGAACCAGTTCCGAGGCCCGGGCCAGGTCCGCACTCGCATCCTTGATGCCGATGATATTATCGATATCCGCCAGCCGATTTACCACTGGGGTCAGCATATCGCACGCCGTCCGTCCGGGAACATTGTACAGAATCTGCCGGATCGGAACGGCGTCGGCAATCGCCTTGAAATGTTGGTACAAACCTTCCTGGGTAGGTTTGTTGTAGTAAGGGGTCACCAGCAGGCACGCATCCGCCCCCAGTTCCTCCGCGCGGCGGGTAAAATATATGGCTTCGGTCGTCGAGTTTGCTCCTGTACCGGCGATCACCGGGATGCGGCCATTCGCATCCCGTATGGTTTGCTCCATGACCGCGCAGTGTTCATCGGGATCGAGAGTGGCGGATTCTCCCGTCGTGCCCACCGATATTATTGCATCGGTGCCATTATCCACGTGAAAATCCACCAACTTCCCCAGGGCCGCGATGTCAACCGCACCATCGTCGGCCATGGGAGTAACCAGCGCCACCATACTGCCTTGAAACATTGGAAATTTCCTTAAAAAATCGAATTGTAACCTATGCCGATGATAGTACCGACCCGTACCACGAATAACAACCCGGTATCAGGCCCACACCGACCGTGCACACAACTATTACAGAGGTATTGTGGTTGTCTTGCAGAAACTCATTGAGAACTTAATTTTTAAGTAGTTAAGACCTGTTCAACCGCAGTCCCCTTCGTGGTATCGTGGCTGATACAACCTTGAATGAGGAGGAGTCGATGTTCGATGGTTTGCTGCAATTACCCTGGTGGGGTTACGTCGTCGCTGCACTGGCACTGACGCACATTACTATCGCTGCGGTCACGCTCTACCTGCACCGTTGCCAGACGCAC
>CAXMTM010000070.1:0-9371 GCA_964196385.1 Arenicellales bacterium | reverse complement strand
CTTTTCCCGCTCATTCTCGTTAAATATGAATAACTATTCTCCTCAAATGATCGAAAAAATGGACTCAAATCGGCGTCCCCTCGCTACGGCTTCTGTTCTCGGACAGGCTCCTAGGCAATTCGCCACAAAGACCGGTATGTGCCGATAAGCCGGGGTTTTCCTGTATTTATTGTTATACATTAAACAAGCCTGCATACTAATTACTGTACTTTATTTGCCACACTTGTGACGGCTTCTGAATCGAGGTGATGACTATGGCGGTATATCTATCCCAACACGGCAAGAGCGCATCCAGGGACATTGATCCGAGTCGTGGACTGACAGAAGAGGGGGCGGCGGAAGTAAAGCATGTCGCATCATTGCTTCAACAGGGACGAATTCATGTTGCAAGTATTCAACACAGTGGCAAGGATCGGGCACGCCAAACGGCCGAATTATTTGCAATGGTAGTAAATCCAGTGGCAGGGGTATTGGCCTGTGATGGATTGGATCCCCTGGATGATGCAACATCGTTCGCCAAAAAACTCGACGCCAGCGCGGATCAAATGTATGTCGGCCACCAACCGTTCATGCAACGCCTTGTATCTTATTTAATAACCGGTGAGCCGGAGTGTCCTGTGGTCGAATTTCAAAACGGCGGAGTTGTCTGTATGGATTTTGACAGTGACAATAAGTGCTGGGTCATTAAATGGATTCTCGTATCTAACCTTTCATAATATAACGCGAAGCGCGGGTACAATTGTGCATATGGAAGCGGGTTAGAAATACCCGGCAACACGCCCCTGTCCTTCCCGAAAATTCCTACTACGTGATGTTTCTGACATTTTTCATAAGTGCTGGCCAACTGCAGCCCTCAGAATGGGGTGCTCTTCAGGCAAGTAAGGGCAGGGTGCAGGGTGGGAGGTAAAAAGTATCCTCTTTTCCGTAAAACAGTGGAGATCACCCCAGAAAACGCCTTACTTCCAGGGGCGCTTCCATGTTTATCTATATGAACGAATGTGCTTATAATCTCCACGAAACTGACTAATATTGACATTCGGGGCGCAAAGTAACAGATGTCTGACCTGATCCATCCGCTGTTTAAAGTGAGCAGTCTGCGTACCTCCTCTCAACCGAATCGAACGCACACGGAGATATAATCCATGGCGAATTTTCCCACTCGTGCAAACGTTGTCATCATCGGGCAAGGCGGAATCGTTGGCGCCTCGGTCGCGCATCACCTGATCGAAAAGGGATGGCAGGATATTGTCGGTATCGACAAGTCCTCGATTCCAACCGACATCGGATCCACTTCCCACGCGTCTGATTTTTGTTATATGACGGCCCATGACAATATGACCTGTTACACCACCAGGTACAGCGTGGAATTTTTCGACAAAATGGGTCACTACAGTCGGGTCGGGGGCCTTGAAGTGGCGCGCCACGACGACGACGAACGCATGCAGGAACTCAGGCGCAAGGTCGGGTCCGGAAAAGCCTTCGGCACTAATGTTCGCATGATCAGCGCAAAGGAGGCCAAGGAGAAATTTCCACTACTGGAAGAAGACATGATTCAGGGTGCAATGTGGGATCCGGATGCTGGACTGGTTGTCCCGCGCTCCCAGACCGTGGCAGGTATACTGGTTGAGCAGGCCGAGGCGACAGGTAAATTGCAGGCTTACGCGAACACTCCCGCAATCGATCTCGACATAGAGAATGGCCGAATAAAGGGTGTGCAAACCAGCCGGGGTTATATCGGGACCAGCAAGGTGGTAGTTTGTGCAGGCCTGTGGGGGCGTCTCATCGCGGAAATGGCGGGCGAAGATCTGCCCATCATGCCGGTGGATCACCCACTGTCTTTTTTCGGTCCCTACACTGAGTTCGACGGCACCGGAAAAGATATCGGCTACCCGCTGCTGCGCGACCAGGGTAATTCAGCTTATCTTCGCGATACCGGCGACTCTACCACTCCCGAAGGCGGGCAAATCGAATGGGGTTACTATGAAGAGAAAAACCCGCGTCTGGTGCATCCAAAGGACCTTCTCGACAAAGAGGAAGCCCGCCTGTCGCCCTCACAGCGCGATCTCGAAATCGAACAGATCATGGAACCCCTTGAGCGCGCGATGGAGTTGACGCCGATCCTCGGTGAACTGGGGTGGGACGAGAAGCGTTCCTTCAACGGTTTGTTGCAGGTTACCGTGGATGGCGGTCCGTCCATCGGAGAATCGCCCGAGACTCGCGGGTTATGGTACGCCGAGTCAGTATGGATCAAGGACGCACCCGGTATCGGTAAGGTGCTGGCCGACATGATGACGGATGGTGTGACTGAAGTGGATATCCACAGCATCGATGTCGCCCGCTATTACCCGATTCAAAAGACGCTTTCCTATATTTACGACCGCTGCTACGAGACCGCGTTCAAGATCTATAACCCGGCGGTGCACACCCGCGAGCCCTATACCAAAGGTCGTGGTCTTCGTCGTAGCCCGTTCTGGCCGAGGGAGCAGGAGTTAGGCGGTTACTTCATGGAGCTTGCGGGCTGGGAACGCGCCCATGGTTACGCGTCCAATGAACACCTGTTGGAAAAGTATGGAGATCGGGTCCCTGTCAGGGAAAATGAGTGGGATAATCGCCACTTTTGGCGGGTATCCAACGCGGAGCATCTCGCCATGTCCGAAAATGCCGGGATGATCAACCTGTCCCACTTCGCGGTTTACGATGTCACCGGCCCCGATGCGGAGGCCTTGATGGAGTATGTTTGTGTAGCCAAGGTGGGCGGCGACACCATGATCGGCAAGGGAATCTATACCCACTTTCTGGATCACGAAGGGGGTATCCGCGCTGATCTCACGGTGATTCGACTCGCTTCAGACAAGTACCGGGTAATCGATGGTGCCGATGCGGGCAACCGGGACTATGTCTGGTTGAAACGAATGGCGGAGGATCATGGGTGGAGCGTGTACATTGAGGACCGTAGCGATCACCTTTCCTGTCTGGGTTTGTGGGGCCCCAATGCGCGCAGGATGTTGCAGGCGATTGCTGACAAACCGGAAGAACTGGAAGCCGACAATTTCCGTTTTGCCACCACCAGGAACATAACCCTGCGAGGTATTCCGGTTCTGGCGTTCCGCATTTCCTATGTGGGTGAGCAGGGTTGGGAGTTGCACGTACCGTTCAGTTATGGCCTGTCGCTATGGGATATGATATTTGAGCAGGGCGCAACGCCTGTGGGGGTGGAGACCTACGCCAACAGCCGTCGTCTGGAAAAAAGCCTGCGCTTGCAAAACGCGGATCTGTTGACTGAGTACAACTTGTACGAGGCGGGACTCGCCAGACCCAAGGTCAAGGCAGCGGATTTCCACGGCAAGGCTGCCTACGTCGCACAACGGGAGCGCGAGCATCAGCCGGCGTATCTGTGCACGATGACGATGACAGATAATGTGGATGCAAAAGGCGTTGCCCGCTATCCGGTCGGCCAGTGGCCAATTCTCGATCCCGAAACCAATGAGGTGCTCGTTGACGGGTTGGGAAGGCGATCCTACATCACCAGTATTGCCTACGGCCCGTCTGTTGGCAAGAATATCGCCCTGGGTTACCTGCCCCGGGAGTATGCTGAGAAAGGGCGCGAATTAATGATGGAATATTTCGAGGAGTCGTTTCCAATCAAGGTCGAGGCAGTGGGCTGCAGGGGGCTCTACGATCCCGCCAACGAGTTGCCAAAAACCTGATAATGGTGCGCGGGACCAAACCCGCTACCATCGTCGACCTCAAAGTAAAACCGGGACAGATTTATTTTCCTGAAAAATAAATCTGTCCCGGTTTCGGTACCGTCCCGGTTTTGGTGTCCGGCATCCAGTTAGCCGGCGCCGGCTTGCTGAGCAGCCTTGCCTCCCGCCCTGACAACGATTTCGTCAAGGCTATCACTCAATGTCGGACGTTCCTCCACGTAGTACAGCCCCACCGACCGCCGGTCTACTTTGGTCGCTTCCCTGATCGCCGCCAGGCGATCGGTTTGATCGTGATCTTCCGGCAGATCCTGCACCGAGAGATCAAGATTGTGGTAGGTGAGATCGGTTTTGTCGAAGGTCACGCACGGCGACAGGATGTGCAGGTATGAAAAACCGCGATGTGCGATCGCCGCACGTATCATTTCAGCGAGGTGATCGGGCTGTCCGGCATAGGCCTGGCCGACCCAACTCGCGCCATAGGAGAGCAGCATCATGAGTGGATTGAGCGGTTGATCGTGATTCTCGAACGGGGAGGTCGGTGTCGTGAAGCCGATAGCGGAAGTCGGGGATACCTGGCCTTTGGTCAAGCCATAGATGCCGTTATCGAACAGCAGATAGGTGATGTCGACGTTGCGCCGCGCGACATGGGGAATGTGGCCGCCGCCGATCGCGAAGCCGTCACCGTCTCCCCCCACAACGATAACGGTAAGTTTGTCGTTGGCCAGCTTGATTCCGGTGGCCACCGGTAGCGTGCGGCCGTGGAGTGTATGGAAACCATAGGTCTTCATAAAGAATGGAAAGCGGGAGGCGCAGCCGATACCGGAAACTATCACCACGTCTTCGTTTCGTACCCCGGTCTCATTCAAGGCCCAGGTAACGCCTTCGGTCATACTGTAGTAGCCGCACCCAGGGCACCACGTGGGCATGGATTTCGAGCGATAGCGAAGCCTTCCGCTATCGCGTATCTCTTCGAGCTTGTCCTCAAGGTAGACTGGATGTTCGGAATACATAACTAATTACCTCATGTTGAGGATTACGCCACGCTCTTGCGCAACTTGCGTTTACCCGCGGCGCTGCGAATTGCATCGAGTATCTCGGCGACCGCCATCGGTTTGCCGGTCACGCGATTGAGCCGGATCACACTGCGCCCCAGGGTGCCTGACACCAGATTGGCGAACTGTCCTTCGTAGTTGAGTTCCGGCACGATGACTTCCTTGCAGTCCTTGAGGAAGCGCTTGATCGGCTTCACCGGCAGCGGCGACAACATGACTACTTTCATGGCCGCGCATCGAATGCCCTCGTCGCGCGCCAGTAACATGGCCTCCAAAGCCTCTCCAAAGGTCGAACCCCAGGCCAATAAACCCACTTCGACCTCACCGCTGTCGCCGAAACGTTTGTAGATCGTAATATCGGGATGTTTGAGCGCGGCATTCAGCTTTTCGTGGCGCTTCTCGGTCATCTGAAAATGCATGTCCGATAGATCGTTGGGCCGTCCGAACTCGTTGTGTTCGAGGCCGGTGGCGGTGTGGATGCCATGAGCCTCACCGGGTATTGCACGTGGGCTGACCCCGTCCACAGTCAGCTCAAAACGCCGGTACGTTGCATCGCCTTTATCCCTGGCGGGTTTCTTGCACATATCGCGCAGGAATGGATTTTTCTTGGGAAACGCCACGGTCTCGTAGCGGTTCGACAGATACAGATCCAGCAGCACTACTACCGGGGTCTGGTAGGCCTCAGCCATTTCAAAGGCGCGCCCGGCGCATCGCCAGCAGCCTTCGACATTTGTCGGCGCCAGCACGATGCGCCTGGCATCGCCGTGTCCGCCGAACACGGCGATGTTGAGATCCGACTGTTCGGTCTTGGTGGGCATACCGGTACTCGGTCCGCCGCGCTGCGACACAAAGACCACCGCCGGCACTTCGGCCATCACCCCGAGCCCCATCATCTCCGACATCAGCGCAAAACCGGGCCCGGATGTCGCCGTCGCCGCGCGCGCGCCGGCAAAACCGGCGCCTATGGTGGCCGAGATCGCAGAGATCTCGTCCTCGGTTTGCAGCAGCCTGGCACCGTGTTTGGGCATCTCCACGGACAATCGCTCCATGATGCTGGTAGCCGGTGTGATGGGATACCCGAAAAATGTCTCGATGCCGGCGTCGAGACAGCCGCGGACAACAGCAGCATTGCCGGTCATCATCGTTGAATCCTGCAAACGGGTGCGCCGTGCCGGTGGGCCGACTTCAACCTTGTCGAAACGGTAAGTCCCGGCCCCGTTGTCGTAGCCGGCGTTGAATGCCGCAACATTGCTCTCGGTAACCGCGGCCGCCTTGGTCTGAAACTTGGCGACGATGGCGTCGATGAACGCGGGCCGCGGGAGTTGATAGAGCCCGGCGATAAACCCCAGGGCTACCATGTTTCGCGAACGACTGGACCCGGTGGCCTGCTCGGACATCTCGCGCATAGCCAGTCCATAGGGTAATTGCCCCGGGTTGAGGTGGCCGGAGATGTGCCAGCCCTCATCGACCATGCTGATCGGCGCGAGATCGTAAACCACCGCGCCAAAGTCGCGCACCTCTGCTACGTGGGGAATGGCATGGGCGTCATTGAGCGAAACCAGAATATCGGTCTCGGATTTCATCGAATACACGGGTTCGGTGGTGATGCGCGTGCGCGCCACGCACTTGCCAAAGCCGCGGATCTCCGCAGGATACTCGTCGAATGCGATGACCCGGTATCCGGCTCGTGCCATGGCGCGCTTGAGGATGTCGCCCACGGCGATGGTGCCGTCACCGGCCGAGCCGCATATTCCAATCTGTACGTCTGTGTGTATCGAAGTCACTAATCGTGCTCCCAGAAGGGGGAGTATATCGTGCCGTCAGCTTTGATTTGCAGGGCCTCATCGACGGTGGTGGTAAAGGAGACATCATCGCCGGTCATATTCCTGGCCGCTACGTCTCCCATCATCTTCACGTTCTTCCAACCGTAATAGAAACGGTACGCGTTATGTTCAGGAGACCAGATCTGGCACACGTCACCGGCGGCCCAGATGTCATTCCGTGTCGTTTGCAATTGAGGATCCACCAGTATACCGCGTTCGATGTCGATCCCGGCATGGCTCATGAAGTCAACGCTGGGCGTCAATCCATAGAACGGCATCACCACGTCGCCGCTAATATCGCTGCCATCGGAGAAAACCACCCGTCGGGCGGGTCCCTTGCCGTTGCTTTGCTCGATGCGGTCGACCTGCTTTTCGTCGATTACTTGCAAATGCATTTTTTCCAGGCCCCGCAAATAACGCGGCCGATCCTCCAGGGTAATCCCGTGGGGCCAGAAGGTTCTGTCTCCGGCGATGAGGATAACTTTATGCCTGGTCTTGATCAGCGTGCGCGCAAGATCGAGTCCCATGGCGTCGCCGCCGAGCATGATGACCACGCCTCCGTCGGGTAAGGCGTTACGTACCGTCATCGCCACGCGGAAGTTATTGAAGTTGTGCATCAGTGGGATAGAGTCCAGCAAACGTTCGGGGACGTACGCGCTGCCGCCGGTCGCCACCAGTAGCTGGTCGTAGCTTACCAACTCGCGGTGGGCGAGGGTCAGGGTCCGCTTCCCGGTGTTTACCTCGGTGACCAGGCTCTTGCGGCGCAGTTTGATGTTGTTGTCCTGGTAGTAGTCGGGCGGATAGACAAGGTAATCCACCCAGTCGCAGCGTCCACGAAACACGTCCGGCAGCTCGTAACGGTTGTAGAACAACAGTGCACCGGCAGAGATGATGGTTATCTGACTGCCCGGATCCCGCTCGCGTAATACCGCGGCGGCGTGGCTGCCGGCGATGCCATTGCCGATGATGACACGATGCATGCTAAATGTCCTGATACATGATCTCTTTGCGGCTGATCGAGATGCAGTGGGTCGGACACGCGTGGTAGCAGGCTCCGCAACGAATGCACTCCGCGTTGTCGATCCAGATCGCGCCGACCTGGTCCCACACCCTGGTCTCCTCCAGGGACCCGTATGTCCCGTCCGCGTGGATCTCGACATCCTTGACCAGCTTGATGCAGTCGCGGGGAGCAACATCGATGCAGGCCCGGCAATAGATGCAGTTATCGATGTCGATTTCATAATTGAGATAACACAAATAACAGCGTTTGGCCTCTTCCAACGCCGTGTCTTTGTCAAAACCCAGTTCGACTTCGGCTGACAGGTCGTCGAAGCGATTCGAAACTGTATTGGTGGGCATGTGCTGCCGCGGTATGAAGTCGAAACGTCGCTCCCTTAGTGGTTCGTCAACCGCCTCGATGCGCACCACCTTGCGCCGCCGCTGACGGCCCATCAGCCACTCATCGACCTTCAGCGAGATTTCACGGCCATGGCCCACTGCCTGGATTACCGTCGAGGCGCCACTGACGAAATCGCCTACGGCGAACAATCCATTCACCGACGTCAGGCCGTTGTCATCGATCTTTACGTTGCCCCATCGATCGAGTTCCACCTCGACATCGATGTAATCGTTGACGGTCTTCTGACCGATGGCGACCAACAGAGTATCGAAGGGCTCGACGAATTCAGAGCCCTCGATGGGAATCGCTTCGCGTCTGCCGCTGGCGCGCCATGCCCCCAGCCGATTCTGCACGAAACGCACGCCGGTGGCGTTGCCCGCCTCGTCGGTGAGCAACCCTACCGGGGTACGCAGTCCGCGGATGACGACGCCCTCGCGCTTGGCTTCCAGGATTTCTTCCACCATGACCGGAATGTACTTTTCGGTGGTGCGCAGGTGGATGGTGACATCCTCGGCCCCGAGTCGCCTGGCGACCCGCGCGCAATCCAGTGCCGTGAAGCCGGCACCGACCACGGCCACCCGCTTGCCGACGGTTTTGGTTTCACCGCGATGCAGGTCGAGCAGAAAGTCGAGACCGTATTCAGCATTGGGGATGTCGATCACGATGTCACGGTCTTCTTCCAGGTCACGCAGCGGCAGCGCAATGGCGGCCATGCATCCGGTCGCCAGCAGTACCGAATCGAAGCGCTCGCGGACCTCCGAGAGCCTGATGTCGCTGCCGTTGTTACCAACGGTGACCCCGGTCTTTAGGGTGACACCCATTCTCGTTGTGTTGTGCACCTCGACATCGAGGACTTCCCGCGGCAGACGGAATACCGGAATGCCGTAGCGCAACATGCCGCCGGCACGCTGTTCACGCTCGAAAATCGTCACCTCATGACCCAGAAGCGACAGATCGTGGGCAGCCGCGAGCCCGGCGGGCCCGCCGCCGATAATGGCGACGGTCTTCCCCGATGGGGAATAGAGATCCTCGCTGATGCGATGGCCCTCGGTCTTGAGGTCCGCCGCCACGCGCTTCAGGTGACAGATATTGACCGGTTCACCGTTGCCTGGCCAGCCATGGCGGCACACCGGTTCGCACGGCCGGCTGCAGATCCGTCCCAGCACCCCTGGCAGCACGTTGGCAATGCGATTGAGTTCGTAGGATCGTCCATAGCGGTTCTCGACGATCATGCGGATATAGGCGGGAATGTTGGTGTCGGCGGGACACGCGGTCTGACAGGGGACGTTTTCCCTGACCCAGCCAATATCCCGGGGGTCGGTTGAATACCGGACCGTGGTTTCGACCCGCCGACCAAGCACATTCGGTTTGGAAAAGTCCTCTCCCTCGT
>CAXMTM010000069.1:0-6025 GCA_964196385.1 Arenicellales bacterium | reverse complement strand
GAGCCGGGCGACGTCTGGAAGGCTTACAGCAGCGAAGAGGCCATGCGCCCGATCTGGCAAAAGATCACCGATTTCTGTGTTGCCAGAAAATCCCAGATCAAGCTGTTCTGGAACGACACCGACAGCCAGAAAAACGGTTTCCTGAATGACGGGGTAGTGGTCGGACAGACCTGGGATGGCCCGGTGCTGGCTATGAAGTCCGCCGGCGAGCCGGTTACCTACCAGGCGCCTAAAGAAGGCGCCATGGCGTGGGTGGACAGCATCGCCATGTCCGCAGCCGCGGCCAATGTCGACCAGGCCTATGCGTTGATCGATTATGTTTTCCAGCCGGACGTCGCCGGCAAGTCGATCGACATCCACGGTTACAACTCGGCCGTGCTTGGTGCCGACGCGCACACAGGCGAAAGCTACAAGAAAAACTTTGCCGACGCTTATCCGGGCGATGCCCTGGCCAATCTCAACCCGTGGCCGGCGGAAGCCCAGTGGTACGCGGACGTACGGACAGAGTTCCGCAACAAGTTCGTAAATGCATAGTCACAACCAACATTGATAGGAATCAACGTAGCCTCCGGGGTAACCTGGGGGCTATTTTTTTCTACAATGTTTCTGGTATAAGATTATAAGATAACAAAACCCCGCTTTGGATGAGCGGGTACGTTTTCAATACTTGTTTTCTTCCGATGGAGGGGTGACCTTATGAGCGCTGACGTCAAACTCGACCAGGTATGGATACGGTTTGGGGAATTTGTCGCGGCCAGGGACGTTAATATTCACATTAAGGAGGGAGAGTTCTTCAGTTTTCTCGGCCCCTCCGGGTGTGGCAAGACTACCTTGCTGCGTGCCGTATCGGGTTTTTCGGAACCCTCGGAAGGCAAAGTACTGATCGGTGGTCAGGACATGGCCGGTATCGGCCCGAACAAGCGGCCCACCGCCCTGATATTCCAGAACCTGGCCCTGTTCCCGCTAATGATGGTGTGGGAAAACATCGCCTTTGCGCTCGAGGTCAAAGGCGTCGGCCTGGCGGAGCGCCGTAAAAGAGCGGATGAGTTGCTCGAGCTGATTGCACTGCCGGATCAGGGAGAGAAAATGGTAAGCGAACTGTCCGGTGGCCAGAAGCAACGCGTGGCCATCGCCCGGGCGCTGGCAGCAGAGCCTGATGTGTTGCTGCTCGACGAACCCCTGTCCGCCCTGGATTTGAAACTCCGCCAGCACATGCGCACCGAACTGCGCGCAATTCAGCAGCGCGTCGGCATCACCTTCATCTATATTACTCACGACCAGGGCGAGGCGCTGACCATGTCCGACCACGTGGCGGTCATGAGCCAGGGGGTCATCGAACAGGTCGCCGATGGCAACACCATCTACGATCAACCCGACACTGCTTTTGTAGCATCTTTTGTGGGGGAGAATAATATGTTCGAAGGCAAGGTCTCCGAGATTTCCGGGGACTACGCCATAGTAGACACCGGCTCAGGCCAAATGCGCGCGCGCAAGTCAAAGGGTAAGGAGCAACTGAGCCCCGGGGATCAGGCTTTTGTGTTCATTCGCCCGGAATCGCTCAAGTTCGCCAACGGCAGTGACTTTGATAACCGCATCAAAGCGAAGATTCTGCAGCAGGAGTTCGAGGGGAGCTTCTGGCAGGTTTTCTTTGATGTTGAAGGCAGTAATCGCTCAGCCAAACTTTCCACTGTAAACGACGGCACGACTCTGGCCCACCAGGTGGACGATCAGGTCGAACTGGGTTTCAACGCTAATACGGCTATCGCCACCCCGGCCGGGGATTTGGCGGCGGAATAAGACAACCGGGGTTCTCGCATGGTCAGGTACTGGCAAGATTTCTTCAGAAAGAACGGGCCCACATTAGCACTTTATCTGCTGATTTCGGTGACCTGCTGGATGTTGTTGATGATCGTCCTGCCGCAGCTTTTCATGCTGGATTTTTCGTTTCGCACCAACGTGCCGCCGCCACAATGGGGGACCGAGGCCCACGGTTATACCCTGGAGCACTACCAGTACATGATCTACGGCAGTGCGCAGAGTACGGATTCCTACAATTTCGTTGATTTATCGGTTTTCGGGCGCACCATCCTTACCGCAGTGTTCGTCACCCTGATCGATGTGGCCCTGTGTTACCCGGTGGCTTATTACCTCGCTCACGTCGCCCACGGCGGCTGGGCACGCCTGATGGTGATGGCCCTGATCATCCCGTTCTGGGTCAACGAGTTGCTGCGGGCGTTTGCCTTCAAGATTATGTTCGGCTCGACCGGCATCATCAATAATTTCCTGGTCGGTATAGGGATACTGGATCAGCCGTTCGATTTCATCCGCAACGGGGTCGCACTCTATTCGGGGTTGTCCTACGCCTATATCCTGCTGATGATCTTCCCCATCTACAATGCGGTCGAAAGCCTGGACAAAAATCAGATCGAAGCCGCCCGGGATCTGGGTTCGCCGTGGTGGCGCATTCACTGGCGGGTGGTCATTCCTCACGCCAAGCCCGGCATCACCTCTGGCTGCACCATGGTGTTCATGTTGACGGCGGGTGCGCTGGCCGCACCCCAGATTCTGGGAGGGCCGAGCAGTCTGTGGTTTACCCAGATCATTTACCAGGCCTTCAACCAGGCCGGTAACTGGGCGCGCGGGTCGGCCTATGGCATCATCCTGCTCGCCACCTGTCTCATATTTGTGCTGCTTGTGATGAAGATCTTCAAGATCAAGCTGGGTGAGATAGCGCGATGACCTCGGACCACATCCGAAAATTCTTTACCATCTCTTTTGTGCTGGGGTTTTTTGCCTATCTGTTCGGACCGTTGATCATCATGAGTCTGACCGCGTTCAACAGTTCGGCGTTTCCCCGTATTACCCCCTGGGAATGTTTTTCCGTGGAGTGGTTTCAATTCCTCAGCCAGGACGCGAAGTTGATCGAAGGCTTGCAGAACAGCATCTTCATTGGTCTCGGTGTCGTCGCTTTGGCTGTGCCCCTGGGCCTTTCCGGTGCGCTGATGCTGACTCAGGTTCAGGAGCGTGTCCGTCCGTGGTATTACACCATCACTATCGCCCCGATCCTGGTGCCCGGCGTAGTGCTGGGTATCTCGACCCTGTTGTTCTGGGACCGGGTGGGGACCATGTTCGGCGCCAGCCGAGAGTCGATCTTCTACAATGGGTTCTTTCTGACCATAGTCGGCCAGGCCACGTTCATCTCGGCCTATACCATGCTGGTGTTCATCTCGCGCCTGCAGCGCTTCGACCGCGTTCAGGAGGAGGCCGCGCTGGACCTGGGCGCGACCCACGTGCAGACGTTCAGAAGAATACTGTTGCCGTTCCTCAAGCCCGCCATCGCGTCGGCGGCCGTGCTGGCCTTCCTGGCTTCCTTCGAGAATTACAACACCACCGTATTTACCATAATTTCCGAGAGCACGCTGACCACGTTTCTGGCCGCCAAGGTTCGTCACGGCATAAATCCGTCGATCAGCGCCCTGGCGGTGGTCATTGTTGCGCTGACTTTATTTGGTGCGGTCCTGCATGAGGTATACCAAAGACGTGAATTGGCAGCGGAAAAGGAATCCGCAAAAATCGCCAAGGGCGAGCAGACGAAGCGTAGGACCACGAACCGGTTTATTCTGGACCCGGCGGTCATCCTGATTTTCCTGGTTACCACCGCCGGCCTGGGCACTGCGTACTTCGCCGGCACCATGGGGCTGGATGAATGCAAAGCCCAGGTGAAAGCAGAGAGGGCGCGGGTGGTGCAGGAAAGAGTCAAAAAGCGGGAACAAAAAACCATGTTCCAGGAGGCCGGCCGCCAGGCCTTGACACCGGGGGACACGGAAGACGGGGCGAAGGGCAAACCAGCACCAGGCACATCGAACTTCCAGGGGTTGTTCAGCCCGGACAACCTGGAAGAACAGGCCGGAACAAAAAATCAGGGGCAGGCAGAGGATAAACCACGGGCGGGAACCGAGCAGTTCCAAAGCATATTTGCGCCAAAGAACCTGGAGGAACAGGCTGGCGGCGGTAGCGAAGAACAGAAAAAAGAATAGGCGCTGGTAAATTGGGCCTGCTTACTACCTGCATCGGGGCTTACCCGAAACCGGACTACGTCAAGTTGCCGGACTGGTTCAATATCCCGGCGGGACCGGATACAGTGAACCCCACCAGGCAATGGGCAGCGGCCATGGAGGCGATGGGCCCGGGCGCGGAGGACATCATTACCCGCGGTGTCGCCGAAGTCGTCAGGGACCAGGTCGACGCCGGCATAGATATTCCAACGGACGGAGAAGTGCCCCGGGAAAACTATATTCACTACCACTGCCGGCACCTGGAAGGCTTCGATTTTTCCAACCTCACGCGCAAGCCGGTCCGCGGCGGGAACTACGAGGCGAACCTGCCCACCGTGGTCGGTCCGGTCAGCGCACGCGATACATTCCTGGCGCACGATTGGCAGCGGGCCCAGTCATTTACCGATCGACCGGTGAAGATCACCATGCCGGGTCCAATGACCATCTGGGATACCAATGCCGACGCTTATTATGACGATCCGGGGAAACTGGGTTCCGACCTGGCAGTGGCACTGAACCAGGAGGTGCTGTCCCTGGCCGAAGCGGGCTGCCGCTATATACAGATTGATGAACCGGTGTTCGCACGCCGGCCGCGGGAAGCGCTGGATCATGGCTTCGATAACCTGGAGAAAGCCTTTCACGGCTGCCCCAATCACGTCACCCGGGTTGTGCATATGTGCTGCGGCTATCCGGACCGGTTGGACCACCCCGACTATCCCAAGGCGGACCGCGAGGCTTATTTGCAGATTGCTGACGCCATCGAGGAGTCGTCCATAGACATGATCTCGGTGGAAGACGCGCACCGGCACAATGACCTGAAACTGCTCGAGCACTTCAGGAGTACCAGCGTGATCTTCGGTGTGATCGCCATAGCAAAGAGCCACGTGGAAACCGTCGAAGAGATCGTGGCGCGCCTCGAGCAGGCTCTCAGGCACATAGACGCTGACCGCCTGATCGTGGCCCCCGACTGTGGCCTGGGCATTCTCGGCAAGGAACTGACCCTAAAGAAGCTGAACAATATGTGCATCGCCGCGAAAGCGGTCTAGCGGTCTGGTGGTCTGGTGGGGTCAGGTAAACTTTCGAAAAAACTTCGTTCGGTCAAACATGTCTTCAAGCGCTTCCATGCGTGACCGGGTTTCGGACCAGGTGCGCTCCTGGACCGCCGCTATAACGGTTTCGAGCAGCAACGTTGTGGTTACCGATGAATCCCATGCGGATGGCACCACTATTTTGCTGCTGAAGCAGTGTTCCGCGAACTTGCTCACGGGGGAGCGCCATTGGTCCGTGAACAGGATTATTTTTGCGCCCCGTTCGGCCGCCATCTCGGCCAGTTTGAGCGTGCTGTTTTCATAGCGGCGGACGTCAAAAATGACGAGCACATCACCCTCCCTGATATCCAGCAAATAGTGTGGCCAGGCGTTTGATATTGACTGGATATGGGTGACTCCTTTTCGGATCACTTGCATGTGCAGGAAGAAGTAATCCGCCCAGGCGCGCGTAATGCGCCCGCCAACGATAAAGACCAAACGACCGGTGTCGGCCAGCAAGGCGCAGCTGTCGTCAAACGTCTTTGTTTCGATTTGGCCTAGAGATTGGCGGATGTTGTCGATGACGGCTTCAGTAAACCGGTTCAGGATATGGCCAACGGGAGCCTTCTCTGCCCATGTCTCATGTTTGGCAATAGGGTTGGAAATCTTGGCTTCCAGTTCTCGTCGCAGTTCGGCCTGAAACTCGGGAAATCCCTTATAGCCAAGTTTTCGCACCATTCGCACGACGGTTGGGGTAGAGACTTGAGCGCTCTGGGCCACGGTCGTAATGGTGCCCAGACCTGAGACCGGGTAGTTCTCAAGGATAGAGTGCGCCAACTGCCGTTCCGCCCGAGTCAGGGTGTCGAATTTACTCTGAATCCTGTCAGCGATTGTTTCCGTGTGTCCAGACATAACAGATCTCCTGGTTTTCGGCACAACAAA
>CAXMTM010000068.1:0-2431 GCA_964196385.1 Arenicellales bacterium | reverse complement strand
CGTCTCCTGGCAGGTCTGCAACCTGCACAGCTTGCCCCGGCTCAGCACGATGGTCTGGCAGCCATTTTCCAGCAACTCCTGAATATCGACTGGTTGGATTCCCGGCCTGTGACAGGTGCCGGTCTCACTCCAGTCCCATGCTCGGCCACCCCCCGGCCACAGCTTGAAGTCCTTGCCGTTACCGACACCCTCGACCACCATGCGCCCCCAGGTTAGGCCGGTGATCAGGGGTGATTGGGTCTGTTCCATTTACAAATCCTCTGGCTTTGAAGCCATGGTCCGTATAATTCATGAAGGCTTACTAGCATAGCACTGTCAGGAACTCCCGCATCCCGACTCTCCCATTTGTTTGATGATCTGGCCTCACAAACGAATGACAATCTTTCCCATGAAACTGCTGCCTTGCATGTAGTCGAACGCGTCCCGTGCGCGGTCGAATTCGAACACGCGATCGATTAGTGGATGTATCTGATGTTCACTGATGAACGCGTTCATTGCTTCGAAATCTTCCCTCGAGCCCACATATACGCCGCTGGCCGTCGCGTTGATCCACATCAGTGAGTCGGTCGGCAGATCGCTCCCATATCCGGACAGACCGCCGATCAATGCAATATGCCCGCCAGGGGCAAGTACTTCGAGGGCCTTGCCCAGCGTATCGCGGCCGCCGACGTCCAGCACCTGGTCGACTCCGGCGCCACCGGTCAGTTTATGTACTTCCTTTTGCCAGTCGGGATTCTTGCGGTAGTTGGCGGTTCCGATCGCACCGAGTGCCCTGGCCCGTTCGAGCTTTTCGTCCCGGGAACTCGTGATAATAGGTTTTGCCCCTGCAGCCGCCGCGAAAATCAGGCCGAAGATTGACACCCCCCCGGTGCCCTCAAGCAGCACGAATTGGCCCGGCTGCAGCCGGCCGCGTTTGAACAAACCAACCCAGGCGGTCAGGCCCGCGCAGGGTAGCGTTGCCGCTTCTTCGTAAGACAAATGCTGGGGGATCGCGACCAGGCCGTTTTCGTGAGTCGCTACGACTTCGGACAGCATGCCTCCCGAACCGCCACCACGCGCCTGTTCAAGCATTTCGATACTCGGCGCGCCTTCATCCCAATTCTCAAAAAAGGTGCCGGCCACGCGATCACCCACATTGAATTTTGTGACGTCTTCTCCCACGGCGATGACTTCACCAGCACCATCGGACAATGGGATTCCACCGGCCAGGCCGTCATCCGGGCCGTAATTGCTGTTCAATATATTTATGTCGCGCCGGTTCAACGACACCGCCCTCACCCGGACGAGTACTTCACCGGCAGCGGCAACGGGCCGCGGCACTTCCTTGAGCACCAGTTGATATCTTCCAGGCGCCGGCTCGAACTGGTACTGGCGGATGTTGTCGGCCTGCTGACCCCACGCCGATGGCACTACGGCAGCGAGTGCAAGTACGTAAAAATACATGGCGGCATGAATGCGCCATGATCGTCCCAATAAAACTCGTTTACTTCTCATGATTGGTCCCGCTTGGTTGTACAGTCAGCATTTCAGCAAAAAGAGGCTCCAGAATAGGCCGCTAATCAGGGGTGCTAATTATCCCGATTGCAAATCAGGGCCGGGAATTAATCTACCAGTTTCCAGGTAATGGTTCATCTGCGCTTCCCATACGTGCATGAATTGCTCGTACCATTGCGCCGTAAATCTCTCTAAATAAGCATCGCCAAGCGGGCCCAGCGAAGTGAACTCGTAGACAATGGTCGCCGGAAGACACGGGTAATCTTCGGTGAAGGTTCGGTGGAGGTGCCCAACCCGTGTAGAATTCCGGGTCTCTCAAGGAATATTCGGAAGCGGTTTGAAAGCCACGGGCAACACACATGAACGATGCCTGGCCCGCCGTTCCAGCAAAGCCTGGTTGGCGCCCATTATTCTGCTGGCCGTCATTGCAACCGGTTTCTTCGTGGTGACGCAAAACTTCGTGACGCAAATCAATGTGCTGGAAATGAAGCGCAATGCCGCGCTTCTTCTGGGCGATGCGGAGCCGGTCTCTGTGGCTACCGAACCCGCGCCCCCCATCCCCGGTTCCCTACCCGAGCCCCTCACCAACAACGCCGTGGCCGAGTTCACACAAAACGGCGTGCAGTACCTCATGTCCTTCATGGGCCTCGGCCCCGGCAAAGAACACGAAGACATCTCCAAAAAAGCATGGCTCTGGCGCAGCGACACCGCCGCCTGGGAGCCGTTCCCCGATGTACCGGTTGAACAGGGCAGGCTGGCCGCCGTGGCGGTTGGCCTTTACGACCGCGTGCTGCTGTTCGGCGGCTACACGGTAGCGCCGGACGGCACTGAACAATCCACGCCCGAGGTGTTCATCATCAATCCGCTCGACGGCAGCTACAAGCACCGCGCCGAGATGCCGGTTCCGGTCGATGACGCGGTCGCTTTCGCCTACGCC
>CAXMTM010000067.1:0-4431 GCA_964196385.1 Arenicellales bacterium | reverse complement strand
GGAAAGGGGTGCGGGACAGGCCGCAGGGGTACGATCGATACGCCGAGCCCGGCCGCCACCATCGAGATGATGGCTTCCAGAGAATCCATCTCCATGTAGGAACGAACTTTGATGCCCCGTTCTCCCAGGTTCGTATCGATGAGTTGGCCTGCCCAGGTGGTTCGTTGAAACCGGATGAAAGGCCAGGCTTGTAACAAATCCGTGTCCGAGTTCTGTCTGGCGCTGCGGGGTGCAATGACCATCAAAGATTCGGAGACGAAGGGGTGCCAGCTCAACCCGATGTTCAGTTTAGCTGGTTCGGAGACGATTGCGACATCGAGGGAACCCTTGTAGACCCGGGGAGCAAGATCTCCCGAAAGTCCGCTGGTCAGTTCAACAAGCAGGTTTGGGTGATCGCTCTGCATCGACCTGAGGGCCTGCGGGAGCACTCCCGTGGTCACTGAAGGCACCGCCCCGAGTTTGAGTACACCATCGTAGCGGTGGGTCAATACTGATTTTTTGAGTTCTGCACAGTTTCTGAGTATTTCCCTGGCCTGGCGCACCAGGGATGATCCATGCACATTGAACACGTGGGGGCGTCTGGATTTGTCGAACAGCGCGGTGCCGAGTTCCTCCTCCAGTGACTTGACGTGCAGGCTTACCGCCGACTGGGAGAGCCCAATAGCATTCCCGGCGGCGGAAAAATTTCCGTGATCAGCAATCGCAACCAAAACTCTCAGGGACTTCAACTCCATGGCGGCAGAGTTTAAACATTAGAAATAATCATATTATATATTAATTATATTCGTTTGTATTATATTGTTTCGGGTCGTAATATGTTTGTCACTCCAGTCCAATCGAGAAATCAGTGAACCAATCTGCAGGTCTTACCGGCGCGCTGTCCGGTATCCGTGTGCTTGATTTGAGCCGAATTCTGGCCGGCCCCACGTGTACACAACTCCTCGCTGATCTCGGCGCGGACGTAATCAAGATCGAACGCCCCGGTATTGGTGACGACACCAGAAAATGGGGCCCGCCCTATGTGCAGGATAGCGATGGCAACGATACCTCGGAGAGCAGTTATTACTTGTGTGCAAACCGAAACAAACGATCGTTAACTCTGGATATTGCCCATCCCGAGGGGCAGGCCATATTGCGGCGACTGGCTGCCGACTGTGACATTCTCGTTGAGAATTTCAAGGCCGGCAGCCTTGTAAATTACGGACTCGGATACGCCGACCTGAAAGAAGAATTGCCGGGATTGATCTATTGCTCGATCACGGGTTTTGGACAAACCGGGCCGTATGCCAAACGTGCCGGCTACGATTTTCTGGTGCAGGCGATGGGCGGCATTATGAGTATTACCGGCCCGGCCGAGGGTGATCCTCATAAAGTTGGTGTCGGTATCGCGGATGTCATGTGTGGCATGTATGCCGTAGCGGCGATCCTGGCTGCATTGCGCCACCGGGAAAAAACCGGGCAAGGGCAGCATATTGACCTGTCGCTGCTCGACAGTCAGGTCGCCTGGCTGATCAACGCGGGAACCATGTATCTGACCTCCGGCGAGGAACCGGCCCGCCTGGGCAATGGCCACCCGAATATCGTACCCTATGACGTTTTCCCCACCGCCGATGGTTACATCGCATTGGCGGTAGGAAACGATGCCCAGTATCAGCGTTTTTGCGACTACGCCGGCATCCCGGAATTGGCCGCGAACGACCGTTATGCGACTAACGACGGCCGGGTCCGTAACCGGCAGGAGTTGATACCGGAACTTCGCAAGGCTACCGTTCGGCACCCGTCCCGCCATTGGCTGGAAGGACTCGCCGGGATAGGCGTCCCCTGTGGGCCTGTAAACACCCTGGGACAAGCGTTCGAGGATCCACAGGTACAGCACCGCGAAATGACGGTGTCATTGCCTCATCCACAGGCAGGGGGAGGCCAGGTGCGTTTGATCGGGAATCCGATCAAGTTTTCCGAGACCCCGGTCAGGTATCACAGGGCGCCTCCGACCTTGGGTCAGCATACCGATGAAGTGTTGGCGGAGATGCTCGACATGCCGGAGCAAGAACGCGATGCATTGCGCAGACAGGGTGTAATCTGAAATATTTATTGCTGTACGATGGATAAAGATCAAAATCTTGCACGAAGTTATTCTTGCGCGAGCCCTAAGAACCCCTGAGTTATTTATTTCCCAAGAGACAAAAACATGTTTGAACTAACCGATTCACAACGAGAACTGCAACACAACGTGCGCGACATCGCGCAAAAGCAGATCGCACCCCGCGCCGCGGAAATAGACAAAACCGAAGAGTATCCCTGGGACAACGTCAAGGTGCTTACCGATGCGGGCCTCATGGGTATGACCGTACCTGAGCAGTATGGCGGACTCGGGCTGAGTTACCTCGACACCGTATTGGTTATCGAGGAAATGGCCAAAGTCTGTGGCGTGACCGGTCGTATCGTGGTGGAAGGCAATATGGGCGCTATTGGCGCAGTCATGAAATACGGAACCGAAGAGCAGAAACAACTGGCGTCGGAACTGGTGCTCAAGGGGGATAAACCGGCCATCTGTATTACGGAACCGGGTGCGGGCAGTGCCGCCAGCATGATGACTACACGTGCGGACCTCAAGGGAGATCATTATGTCATTAACGGTACCAAGCACTGGATTACCGGCGGCGGCGTGTCCAGGCTTCACCTGATTTTTGCCCGTGTCTTTCACAACGACGTTGAGCAGGGCATTGGCGGTTTCATAGTCGTACGTGGTGAACACCCGGGCCTCATTGTGGGAAATCGCGAGCCGGCCATGGGATTGCGTGGTATCCCGGAGACCGAAATTATTTTTCAGGATCTGGAAGTCCCCGTCGAACGGATGCTGCAACCCCCCAGAGGACTGGCCCGTGGGTTCGCGGACCTGATGAATGCCTATAATTCTCAGCGTGTCGGCGCCGGCACCGTGGCCCTCGGTATCGCTCAGGGGGCATTCGACCTGGCCCTCGAATACAGCCAGCAACGGCAACAATTCGACAGGCCCATCTGCGAATTCCAGGGTCTGCAATGGATGCTGGTGGATATGAACATACAACTGGAAGCGGCCCGTGTTTTGATCTACCAGGCGGCAGCCGCAAAGGGCGGCGATTTTCCGGATATTTCCCGGGCCGCGCGGGCCAAGATTCTGGCCTCGGAGTCCGCGATCAAGGTGACCAACGATGCGTTGCAGATATTCGGCTCGGCCGGTTATTCGCGCAACCTGCCGCTGGAGCGCATGGCGCGCGACGCACGAATGTTTACCATAGGGGGCGGAACCGCGCAGATATTGCGCACCGTAGTGGCATCCCAGTTGCTGCAGCGAAAGCTGCCGCAGACCCGTGACGGCTACCACGCGGCCGGGCCTGAATTGAGGACACGACATGGTTGATGTTGCGGATATTGTCGCCGGCCGGCTCTACGAGTCGGGTTGTCGCTACGCCTGGGGAATTCCAGGGGGCGAAGTGCTGGTGCTGATCGAGGGACTGCGCCGGGCCGGTATCGAGTTCGGCCTGGCGAAACACGAGAACGCGGCCGGCTTCATGGCGGAAGGCGGATATCACGCCGACGGTGCACCGGGTATTCTGGTGGCCACCGTCGGGCCCGGTGTGGCCAACGCTGCCAACGTAATTGCGAATGCGCACCAGGACCGTGTGCCACTGATTGTCCTGACCGGCTGTGTGGATGCGGAAGTGGCCGTCACCTACACTCACCAGGTGTTCGATCACCGCGCACTGATGGCGCCGATCACCAAGGCGGGGTTTACCCTGACGGCCGGAGCGGCGGATGCTGCCATCGACAAAGCCGTGGCCATAGCACTGGACGACCCGCCGGGACCGGTGCACATCGATGTGCCGATCAGCGTCGCCGGAGCCGACTGCAAAATAAAATCGACAACGCGCCGTAGCCGCCCCCGGCGCGGTGCACCTTCGGGCCCCGACCTGAACACCGCGCGCAACTGGCTGGAGGAATCCACCCGTCCGGTCATGCTGGCAGGCATCGATGTGTTGAACCACCGCGCCGAGGGCATCGTGCGCGAATTCGTTCTTCGCTTCGGCGTTCCCCTTATTACCACCTATAAAGCAAAAGGTGTGTTGCCTGAGGACCATGTCCTGAGCCTCGGTGGGGCGGGTTTGTCACCGAAAGCGGACAAGCATTTGTTGCCACTGATCGTGGACAGTGATCTGGTGTTGCTGGCAGGTTACGATACCATAGAAATGCGCACCGGGTGGTACACCCCCTGGCCCGAAGACAAGCACGTAGTCGAGTTTTGCGCCGTACCCAATACCCACTACGCCCACCAGGCTGATTTGAGTTTTGTCGGCGATGTCGGCCATGGACTGGCTGCCCTGGGTGACGGTGTGTCGCCCCGTCCAACCTGGCCGGGGGGGGAGGCCGCAATGGTCAGGCAGGACCTTAGGG
>CAXMTM010000066.1:0-4718 GCA_964196385.1 Arenicellales bacterium | reverse complement strand
AACCCAGGTGTTGATTGAAAAACTCAATTGTCCGTTCCCAGGCCAGTTCAGCGTTTTCCTCGTCGTAGCGCCCGGTCGAATCGTTGTGAAAGCCATGATTCGCCTGCGGGTACATGTACATGGTGAAATTAACCTTGTTGTCGATCAGGTCAGATTCGTATTCAGGCCAGGTGGCATTAACGCGCGTATCCAGTTCGGCGAGCTGAATAAGCAAAGGGCCCTTGATGTTTCCGCGTATTTCACTGGCGGCAGGTGTACCGTAAAAAGGAACGGCTGCGTTCAGGGAGTCTGGAATGGTGGCCGCCAACATATTCACGACGTAGCCGCCAAAACAGAAACCAACGGCGCCCAGTTTTCCGTTACTTTGTTCGTGTGATTTCAGAAATATCGCGGCGGCTATGAAGTCTTGTTCAATCTTTGGGCGATCCATAGCACGCTGCATCGCACGCCCTTCATCGTCGTTACCTGGATAACCGCCGATTGAATACAGTGCGTCCGGGGCGAATGCCAGGAACCCTGCTTTTGCAAGCCGGCGTGCAACGTCTTTAATATACGGATTCAGTCCGCGGTTTTCGTGAACGACCAGAACTGCTGGCGCAGTAGTGACCAGACTGGAAGGTTTAACCAGGTAACCCTGTCCCTCGCCATGCCCCTTTGGGGAGGGAAAAGTCTCGTACGTTGCGGTGATTTCCGGGTCGTTAAACGAGACCTGTTCCGCCATAGCGTAATTGGGCGTCAATAAGGGCAGCAAGACCCCCACGGTTAGGCTCGCCGTTGTGATGGTGGACAAACGAGCCAGAAAAGTCCGCCTGCTGATGAAACCGTGGGCATACTCGTCATACCAGTCAAATGCTTCCTGTGGAATGGGGTGCATGAGTGTTCCTCTAACTGCTGCGCTTATGATTATGTTATATCAATTGATCAAAAACATCCGCACCTGGCAAAGGTTCTTGCAACCATCAACAGTCGTTGGATATTAAAAGGATATAAACAAGGTACGGTCATATTCCCGATCAGCCGGTGTGCAACAGTTTTTCCCTGGCCTGATCCACCCGCTGTTTGACGAAGCGCACGTGCATGCGCAGTTGATACATCTGGTCCGCATAGGACAAGGGGACACTGATTTCGCCCAATTCGTCATCGATTTTTCCTATCGTCACCAGGCAAGCGTCCAGTCGCTCCAGGGTAGGTTCCTGTAACAAGGCGGACTCCACATCGAACAAGTACTTGTACTGGGTGTATATCCTCGAACGGATGCGCCAGCGATAGGTCGGCGGCGCGATCTTGAAAAACGGGATGAGCAGCGTCGCCAGCGGAATCAGCAGGATCATCAGCCGGTCCGCGGCGACCGCAATCCAGAAAGGCAGGAAGCGCTGCAGCCAGGGCGGGCCTTTTTCAATATAACGGCGGGCGTCCCGGTTGATGGGAAAAGTCGTGTTGTAAACCGAAGGGAACTGCCCCTCTTTCTCGAAAATGCCACCATTGGAATGGACCTCGGTCGCCGCCTGAACCAGCAGGACCACGATCGTGGGATGGAGAGTTTCCCGCGCGGCCAGGTTTGCCACCGGCGCCAGCATCTTGATATCGGAGGGCGGGATGTCCCGCCGCAGATCGGCAGTGCCCCTGGGCAGCACCACCTTGGCCAAAAAGTGGTAACGCCTGATGTAAGCCTCCGCGCGAACAAATGAGGTGAGATGGATACCATCGGCAAGCAGCAACCGCTGAATGTAGGGCGCTTCGATCGCGGCCACGAAGCACGAGACATCTACCTGACCGTTCAGCAGAGCATCTGCGGCGGCGCTGCCGCCCAGTTCCACCGCCTCGAATGCGGTCAAGGGCAGCTCGTTATTCTCAATCAGATGGTCCAGCGCTTTATGCGTGCCGCTACCGGGCTCGCCTATTGCCAGCCTGAGGCCCTCGAAATCATTAACCGTCAAAGGCATTTCTTCGCGCTGAAAGAACCAGATGGGTTCATAGAACAGGCTTGCCAGCCCGTTGAGCCCGGCCGGGGAGTCTTTGGAACCGACTCCCCCCTGTATCAGGGCTACGTCGACTCCGCTTTCGGGATCTCTCAGCAACTCGAGGTTTTCAACCGAGCCGGCGGTGGTGCGCAACTCCAGTTCGACCCCGTGGCGCTCCAATACCTCGCGGTATTTTAGTCCGAAGCGGTAGTAAGCGCCGTCAGTTGCGCCAGTGGCCATGACCAGATGTCTCGGCGGCGCCGGTTCAATAAATTGAAAGGCCACGACGAAGCCAACGGCCGTCAGCAGGAGGACGGGTCCCCATATGCTCAGCAGGTCGCCGAACCGGGCGCTCGAAGGCGGCCCGTTCTTACGTTCTTTCTTTGTCATAGGCACAAGTTTAACTAATGTCGTCACTCCTGTTCAGTGCGACGGATCACACACCAGCGACGTTCGCGTCGACGGGATGAAGATCCTGTGCAACTGCCGTTAGAAGCAATAAGAACAGAAGAGTAAAAATTCCTGAAAAATCATCTTGATGTGAGTCATTTGTAAGCTCCCGTCGAGCTTCTAGTTTAGATTTTGTTTCTTCCGCTCTTCACCACGTTTCACCTGCTGCTCGACACTGAGGCGGTATCCAACATAATACTTAAGGATGTTGGCGACATACTGAACTGTTTCACGTCCAATTTCCCTGGCTGCGATGATCTCCACATTATCGAACCAGATATTTGGATCATAGCCTTGTTGCTCTGCCTTACCGCGTAAATTGGCTACTCGAGCGGGGCCGGCATTGTAGGCTGCGAATGCGAAAAGGGTTTGGTTGAAGCGGTCGATTCCAGGGTCATTGAAATAGCGCTTGCGAATGAAATCGAGGTATCTGATCCCTGCATGAATATTCGACTCGGTGTCCGAGATATCCGAAATGCCGACGTTCTTGTCCGCCGCAGTGGAAGGCAAAAGTTGCATGATCCCGACAGCTCCGGCCCCGCTCCTCGCATTCTGATCCAGCGCCGATTCCTGGTAGCCCTGCGCAGCGACCAACAGGTAATCGATACCATATTGCTCACCGTATTTTTCGAAGATGTCTGCCACGTCCTGGAATCGTTTGAAATCATTGTTGCCGAGAGAATTCTTCGCCCAGTCGAAATTCTTGACGTAGCGGTTGATCAGCATATTGCCGTGCAGTGTCCCCTGGCGGTAGGTTTTCATGAATTCGTTGAGTTCTGCCAACAGCTTTGGGCTGCCCTCTCGAACCGCGGCCCCGAGTCTTAAACCCGACTGGAAAACGATATCGTCCCTCAACGACAGTCCGTCGAACACGCCCGTCCAGATCCGGGCCTTGTAGTCGTCTACTACTGCCCATTCGAGCAAACCCGAATTGACCATTTCAAGCAGGTCGACATCCTCCAGGTACTCTGAGGCATCTTTCAGTACGATTTCTGGTTTTCCCTCCTCCCTGAACCGCCGGTTCAATTGATCCAGGCTGGAGCGGTAGCTGCTGGATGCGCGTACATAGATGGATTTACCGGATAGATCTTCGATCGTGGCAATCTGAGGCGCGGACGGGCCGGTCACCAGGATCTCGGATATCTTCTTGGTCATGGGAATGGTGAAATCGACGATCGCCTCGCGCTCGGGCGTGATGGTCAGTCCGGCCGCTGCGATATCCCCCCGGCCTTCGATCAGGCCGGGCAGCAACTCGTCCCGAGCCACCGGGATGACGACCACGTGAAGCCGCAAATGACGCTTGCCGAGGCGCTCATTGATGAAATTTTCAAACGCCTTGAACAAGTCATAGGTCAGGCCTTTTTCCCGGCCACCATCCAGAAAGTACCGGCCCATGCCGTAGACCGTCAACACGCGGATCAAACGCTGGGTTTCCATCTCATCGAGATCGCCGGTCCATTGCTCGGCATAAACATTGAAACCTATCTCCGATTCAAGTTCCTCGGAGGTGATCTGGCGGCCTTCAGTTGAGTTCGCCGCGGAGGCGGAGTCTGATTCCTGATCAAGCGCCACGGCCGGTTGGCTACCCAGCAGTAACATCGGTGCAATCAGAAACAAAGGGAATATCTTCAGAAAAACTGGCATCGAACCTCTCCTGCACGTGACGCACCGGATGCCATCGCTACCCATCCGTTGATTTTCTATGGCTGGGTCTTGTTGATACCCGGATACCTGGGACCGGTTAACTTTAATTCTACTCTTGTCACTATCCAGGTAAATGATATAAGTGGGACGTGTTCTAACATTTATGATCACTGATTAATGCGGTTCTGCAACTCGGTCATCAGGCTCTGGTTCATCTTGAACAGGCGGTTCTGCGGGCGGTCACGGACCGGCGTTTGCGAAAATGCGCCTCGGCCCGCCCCGGTTCCAGTACGTCGAACACTGGGCGGATCGAGCGGAAGTAGGGCGCCTTGAAGCAGACAATGTGCGAAAATAGCCAGCGGCCGGTGGCCGTGCCTGAGAGGCGTCGCCAGGTTTTCAGGGCAAATGACGTGGACATGGGATGATTCTACCGTGAAAAGAATATGAACAATGAAGCCCGGTTCTGGGACAAGCGCGCCGAGAAATATTCGCAAAGACCGGTTGCCGACCAGAATACCTACAAGAAAAAACTCGAAATCACGCGCACATATTTCAGGCCTGACTCGGAAGCACTCGAAATTGGTTGCGGTACGGGGTCCACGGCCCTGGCCCACGCGCCTTATGTCAAACACATCCTGGCGACGGATATCTCACCCGGAATGA
>CAXMTM010000065.1:0-16099 GCA_964196385.1 Arenicellales bacterium | reverse complement strand
CGGAGTACGGTTAATATTTGCGCGGCTTACGCGCTTTCCACCACCGGTCGCAAACCTGACGTTCGTCGTTAACCCGAATAGTCATAGATCATGTAGACGTCTTTATTTGTTCCCTGAGTTCGGCGACTTCCTCTTCCAAATCACTGACCCTCTGCGCCAACTCAGGCATACTGACACGCTCTGAAGCTCCTGCGGTCTTCGCGGCCTGGGCCTGGATTGCGTGTTCTTCAACGTCAACGGGGCCCGAGAACAGGTGCATGTACTCAGCGTCCTTGCGACCCGGTGTGCGCGGTAGCTTAACCACCAGCGGATCGCCCTCCCGCTCGATCAGGCTCGTGAGAGCATCCACCACAGCAGTGTTATCGGCGAAGCTGTGCAGGCGCCCGCTGCGCGCTCTCAACTCCCCCGGCGTCTGCGGGCCCCGCAGTAAAAACAGGCAGACGATGGCGAACTGCGCCGGGTCGAATTGATATTCGCTGAAAGTCGTGTTGCAGAAACGTTGTTTGTATTTTTCCACACCACTCTTGAAATTCTCCTCTACCTGCACGAGATGTTTGGCCGCCAGTTCGCGGGAGGTACGCTGTACCATGCCAGGTTCCAGGGACATTACGGGATCGCGTCCGGACTTCTGATTGCAGGCATTGGTCAGAGCATTGGGCGTCAGTGGATATTGATCCGGCGTTACGACGGATTTCTCCATCAGGCAGCCGATGACGCGGGCTTCGTTGGCGGTCAGGTTCATTGGCAGCGGAGATCTCTGGTTGCGGTTATCGGTTCTCGGGCCTGATTTCAGGACCATCGTTCGTACTGATAACACAGATAGAATGAAAGATGCAGAATTATTGCTCCGTGGCCGTGTCGCTGTCTGCCTTGATCAGGTTCTGTCTGGGAACAATAACGGACTCCACCTGATAATCCTTCAGTTCATACTCCCATGATTGCCACAGTTCATTCCACCGTTTTACATTCTTTGCAACGGAATCTTCGGGCTCACCCGGCGGCATGTATTCGGCCCTGATCCGTCCGTAGTACTGCTCCGCTTCCTTATTCACGTCCAGTACAAAACGCACATCGTCAAATGTTACAGCGATGACTCTGGTGTTCAGTGCCCCATCCCCGGCAGTTGACACGGGCCTTACATTTTCGAGTGTCAGATCTGCAAAACTACGTGCGATCTGGTTGATCGCATACTGAGATTCGATCTCTTCACCCGCTGCGACAGCGTCTAGCGCATAGACTTCAGATTCCGGGCTTTCACGGGCAACGGTCCATGATTCTCCAGCCGTTGACACGGTAATCGCCCGGATCTGTCCAGTATCGGGCCCAAAGATCGATGCTTCCATCCAGGCGGTCGCTCCCTCCATTTTGGGCAACGAGCCCTCCACCAGCCAGGCCTGGGGATCACCCGGGGATCGTACATAGAACTGGCGGCGGGATGAATTCCCCTGGATCTGCTTCTCCTTGCCAACAAGGAGTACCGCCATGCTTTGTTCCGGGCTATTCATTAATTGCACCAGCTTCGCGGTCGACCCCGGATTGGAGATATCGTCCAGTTTCAGTTTAGCGTAAAGGTCGGGGTTGCTGGTCTTGCCTTCCAGGCGTTGCAAGCGCGCCAGTCCAAGCACCAGTTCCCGTACTTTGTCCATCGATGCCGGGTAGTTGCCCTTCTCCGCGATAACCCACTGATCACCTTCTTTTACAATCGTCGTGGCTGTGTTGCCATCTTTGATGACCACTTTGCCGACCTTGTTGGACTGCTCCAGCAGTTCGGGGAAATAGGCTCCTTGCACTGGTTGGCCGCCATTGCGTGAGGGCGACCGAATGAGGCCGGCGGCGGCGATTACCACTACGGTGACGACAAACAGGATGAGTATTCCCTTCTTGCTCACCGCTTCACCCGCTGGCCGTGCGCTTGTTGCGCCGCATCTTGCGCATACTCACAAACAAGCCGCCAATGCCGATAAGTAGTGGTATAAAACCGATATTGATAAACCTGGTCGCCGTTTCCAGTTTCTCGATGTCTTTTCGCAATTGATGGCGGACAAGGCGGAGTTCCTTTCGGATACGAATTTTCTGTTCGCGGAATTTATCGATTTCCGCCACTTGCTCATCGCTTAAGATGAGTTGCTGCTCGTTCTGGCTGCCTTTTTCCAGCTCGACCAACTTGATCTCAGTTTCGTCGAGGCTGGTGAGCAACTGGCGTTCTTTCTGGCGATAGCGGATCTCGGCAGCCTGCTGAATCTGAGCTACCCGGGTGAAGGGCCTGGAAAACTGCCCCCGGCTGCGAACACTGATCAGGTCGTTGCTGCCGAGCAGGCTTTCAAGCGAATTAATGACAAAATCGCCGTTGGCGGCTGAGGGTATTATCAAGCGTGTGCCCATGAAATTCTGCGCTTGTACCCAGAAATCGTCGGCCAGCATATCGCTATCCGCAACGATGATCATGTTGGCATCCTGCGTTGATTTATTCAAATGTGGGAACGTTGTTCCGTTCTGATCCTCGCTGGTTTTTTGTTCATCATCGCCGGATTTCTTTTCAACGGCCGGCGGGCCGTCAGGAAACGCGGTTCCAACCGGGCCCGATACACGCACGGCCAGGTTCAACTCGGCGTTACCGGGCTCGTATCCAACAAGTAATACTGTCGGATCGGAAACGAATTGCAACTGCGCCACGTCGAATTGCATCGCATTTTCAGTGGTTGTCACCAGTGGCGTCACACTGACGCCTTCCCTGCCCAGATCGTTGAGGATCCCGGGGGACGCGAAAACCAGATTGCCCAACCTGGCGGTGACTACGTCTGTCGCATTGTTCTGCTCAACGGGGAGATTCATCCACACCGGATAGTCGATCACACCCTGGCCTTGCTGCTGGCCGTACCTGACCCGCTCCGCGACGCTGAGATCACCGGCTACCTTGCCCGCGACCAGTTCCACGCCCCAGGCAGCGAACAGCGGTTCAAGTTCGGAACTGCCGGGTGGAGAACCCATTCCCATCATTCCCGGACCACGGTCCACCTCCGCGTTTGGGTCCACGAAAATCAGGGCACGGCCGCCCCGCAGGATATACTGATCGATGGCATACAGCATCGAGGCCGGTAACTGCTTGGGGTGCACCAACATCAATACGTCGATGCCCTCGGGGATACTGCCGCTCTCGGGGTCGATATCGGTGACATCGAACAACTGCTGCATTTGCTCCAGCACCACCCACGGTTGCGGCATTGCCTGGTTCACTCCCATGGCCATGGCCTGGGGATTGGGAGCACCACCGTCGAGGGGTAAGCTGCTGAGCAGGCCTATAGTGTTGGATTCCGTATTCGACAACTGGTATATCAACCGGGTCAGGTCGTGTTCCAGCAACTCCTCCCGGTCCATTACGAAAAACGGTATGACCTCCTCGTCATCGGTGGAGTTTGTTCCAACGAGACCAAAATAGAACTGCGCACCGTCCTCGTCCAGGGGCACACCCCGCACACCGTGTGCGACGGCGCGGTCCTCCTGCTCGGAAAATGGTTCCGGATCGATGATATGAAGCACGATCGCTCCGCCGGCCTGCCGCTCATATTCCTGCAACAACTCCTTTACCCGCTGTGTATAGTTGCTGATACCGGGCAAACGCGTGGCCTGTTTCTGAGACAGGAACAAGCGCAATGTTATCGGCTCTTGCAGAGTGGTGAGGATATTTTTTGTGCCCGTGGTAAGCGTGTACAACCTGTTTTGGGTCAGATCCAGCCGCATGGAAGTAAATGCGGTATTACTGAACAGATTGACAGCGAACAACAAGGCAACCGCCATAGCCAATCCACCCCAGGTTAATAGTTGTTTGCTGTTCATCATCGATTAACCCGCTTTTCTGATCTCGAGCAGCGCCGCATTGGCGAACAGCCAGAACGCGATGAGCGAGGCAAAATATATGATGTCCCGTATATCCACCACACCTTTGCTGATGGCATCGAAGTGGGTCAGAAAACTGAACGAACTGATGGCCTCGATCATGAATTCAGGTGCCCAGCCACTGAAAAAATCGAGGACCAGCGGGAACCCGCTCAATACGAACATCAGGCACAGGACGACAGTAATGACAAAAGCGACCACCTGGTTTCTGGTCAGCGCGGAAATACAGCTGCCGATGGCGATGAATGCTCCCGCCATCAACAAGCTGCCCAGGTAGCTCGCAACAATGACTCCATTATCCGGCTCACCCAGAAAATTAACGGTTATCCACATTGGAAACGTCAACAACAACGCAACGGAAGTGAACAACCAGGTGGCGAGGAACTTGCCCAGTACCGCCTGCAGCATGGAAACCGGCAAGGTCAACAGTAACTCGATGGTCCCTGACTTGCGTTCTTCCGCCCACAGCCGCATGGTCAACGCAGGGATGAGAAAAAGATACAACCACGGGTGAAAACCAAAAAAGGTAATCAGGTCAGCCTGGCCGCGCACGAAAAAATTCCCGAGATAGAAAGTGAAGATCCCACTCAGGAATAAAAATATGATGATAAAAACGTAAGCAATGGGTGTCGCAAAATAACTGAACAACTCTCGTTTACAGATCACCCAGATATTCGACATCTTTCCACGCTCCTCGTCAGGATCTCTGAATTTCCGTGACACTGCGAAAGACCTCGTCGAGGCGGCCCCGTTCAACGTGCAACTCCTCAACCGGCCAGTTGTTTTCCCTGACCGCAGTGCTTACCCCGTCAATAATACTTTCGCCGTTTTCCGGGCGTACAAAAAAGCGAACCAATCCGCCGGCCAGGGCCTCGGAACGAACCTCTGTTACACCCTCTATCCCACCCAGCGCCGCCTCGATTTCTGCCGCGGATCGGCCGCGCACATTAAGCACAACAACGTTGTGACGCGGAGACCGTGCCCGCAGGTCCGCGGGTTCTCCGTCCGCCACGATTTCCCCGCCGGCGATTATGATGGCACGGGTACAAACAGCGTCGACCTCTTCGAGGATATGGGTGGACAATATGATGGCTTTTTGCGGCGACATTTCCCTGATCAGTTCCCGCACTTCATGTTTTTGATTGGGGTCGAGACCGTCAGTGGGCTCATCCAGGATCAGCACCTCCGGGTCGTGCAGGATAGCTTGTGCGATGCCGACCCGGCGTTTGAACCCCTTGGACAAGGTCTCGATCGGCTGATCGATAACCGAACCCAAATTGATCCTGCTAATGACGTTTTCAATACGCTTTTGCAGTTCGCCGGCCCGGAATCCCCTGACCTCGCCGACGAACTGGAGAAAAAGACGCGGCGACATGTCTCCGTACAGGGGTGCGCCTTCAGGCAGGTAGCCGATACGTTGTTTAGAAGCGATCTGATGCCGGGCGCAATCCGCGCCAGCGATGCGGACCCTGCCCTCGTCCGGGCTAAGAAATCCGGAGATCATTTTCATGGTGGTGGACTTTCCTGCGCCGTTCGGACCGAGGAAACCCAGAACCTCACCGCGTTCCACATTGAAGGAAATGCCGTTGACAGCGATGATCGATCCAAAACGCTTTACAAGCCGCTCTACTTCAACCATTGCGACCATATGATCAATTCTCCTTTGTATCGAAAAGGATGCGGATGGACAGTTTTACGAGTAAAGATGGGGGCTACATCCACATCGCACCGGAGGCGGAATTTTAAGAACACAACACCAGAAGTCAACTGTTTGGATATAGAAAATCGAACTTTGGTGGGTTAAATAATTGTAAGGTTCAAAATTATCCCGTCAGATCCGAGCCCCGGTTCTTAACTGCTTTATTGCCTGGCCAGTTTTTCCACGCGACTGTTGGACACCTCCAGGTTCTGAACAATGTGTTTACGCATAAGCCACGGGCCGATAAGCGGGGGCACAAAAAAATCCGGTACCAGGTGAGCAGTGTAAGTTACCCGGGTCTGTCCCGGGACCTGGGATGCCTTCACGATTACCTGCTCCTTTCCCTTCTTGAAATCACTAGATTCGGGGACCGTGGTATATACGATCGCGCCATAGGCGTTTTTCGTAACCGTGGATACCTTGCGTATGGTCTTGCACAAAACCCAGACACAGGGCTTCAGCGTAATATCCACCGTGGCATCACCGCCCGCCTCACCGGACAGCAATTCACTTTTGACGATCCCCGGAGATAATTCCTGCAGGTTCGCGTAGTCGGTCATAATGTCGTAGACCCTGCTGCTGGGCGCGTTTATGAGGATCTCGAAATATATGTGATAAGCACCGTCTTCGCGCTCGACCTGGACCTCTACGGTTTCCGCCGCCTGGCTATTCGACGCAGCCAGAAATAACGTGACAAAAAGGGCCCGCGCCAATACTGCGAACTTATTTTTGGCGCGGGCCCTCAGCATGCGAATCAGACGACTCCTATACATCATCCGTTACTCTTTTCTGAACAACTTTAGCAGTTCATCCCCCAACTTCTGTTCGATCTTTTTCTCCAGTTTCTTCTGTTCCTTCCGGACCTGCTGCCGTAGCGCCAGCTTCAATATCTCGGCGGCGTCCAGTTTATAGACCGGTGCCTGCAAACTGCCCGTTACGCGGATGGGTAACGTAACTCCCCCGAGATCCGACAGTTCCTCCCCGCCCTGCCCCCTGGCGGACTCAACGATGGTTGCCAGTAGAAGGTAGTCCAACTCGTTTGCTGCCAAATCGGCCTGGCCACTCCCATTGATACGAAACAGTGGGGACTTTACATATAAATCGTCGTTAGTGGCCACTCGTTCGTCAAAGACAAGGGTTCCGGCCATTTCGGTGAAACGAAATTCTTTGGCATTATCGGTTTCCACTGCTTGTTCACGGCCCTTGTGCTCATTGTAGATCCGTCTCGCCTGGAGATATATCTTGCGCAGATCGAGACCCTTTATTGCACCGTCGAAGAAATGGAAGCCGGCAACGCCTTTTGTTCGCGGCTCATCTTCGAACTCGGTGGTTTCGATGTTAAGGTCGAACCGCCCCTTGCCGGTGATGCGATCGGTGACGCCTGTATCAACCAGCAAAGGTCCGATATCCACGTTGTCCAGCGTCTGTTTCAGCACCAGCCTCGCCCCTTCCTGAGACTCGCCCCGTGGCTGGGTATACTTTATTTCACCTTCCAGGGTACCGCCATATATATTGGCGCTTAGCGGCTTTACGGTCATGCCCTCAATGGTTGAAACGACACCGATGTCGATGTCGCTGGCGTTGACTCCGGACACTTTAAGGTGTGCGATATCGAATTGACCATTTACATCGAGCCCCCGGAACAAACCTACCGGCAATACGACAATTGCCGCACCGGTTTCAGCGGAATCCTTGCCATTTGGTGTGTAGCGGTCGATGTCGATGTTGTCTATTTCCAGATCGAACCGGTACTTGGGTTGATCAAAATCCTCGACTGCGACAAACCCGCGGCCGTTGGTATCGTCGAGTCGAACCTCGAGATCATCAAGCCTTATATTACGCAGGGAACCGCTGAATGCTGTGGACAGTTCGGCTTTTCCAAACGCACCGGGGTCCTTGCTTTCAAACTTGATATCGAGTCGCTTGAACAGGTCGGACGGCTTGAACTCTCTGGTTTGTAATTCGCCGGCGTACTCTGCCTCAGCCAGGAAGTTCGACAGTTCCAGCTTTGCAGTTGCTGCAATGCCATCGATGGTGGCTTCGATCTCCGGGGCGGAGAAGTGCTGCCGGTTCAGGTCAACGGACAACTCGGGAAACCCTGATCGAAACTCGTGTTGCCCATAGTTGCCATCGAGTTTCAGTAAACTGGCATCGATTAGAAATCGGGGCTGGTCGAACCTGATCTTGTCTGCAGTGAACTCGATTTGCCCGAGGGGGCCGTAGTCCGCCTGGCCGGTGGCAGCGACCAGTTCTATGATGCCATCGCTGACACTTGCGTTCACTCCGCCGTTCATTGTTACGGCCACTGGCTGTTCCAGCTCCGGACCGGTATAGCTCCCGGCAAGACTGGCGCCAGTCACGGCCACAGTAGACCGGCCGAAGTGGAATTGCAGTTCACCGAAGCCAATATCCACGTTCGCCAGGGACCCGTAATTTACCTGTATTGTCGAGTTTGTGAGCACGGCGAGTTCGTCCGCAATCTGCATGCTCGCATCCGCTCTCAGCGTTGCGGTCAACGGCTGTCCTGATTCCGGACCCGAGTAATTTCCGTTGACTTCCAGACTATCCGTCCTGATCGTGGACTGTCCAAGGTCATAGCGCAGGGATCCGAATCGTACCTCCGCCCTGCCTGCTGAGCCATAGCTTGCCAGTACCGTGGTTTCACCAATGTCAAACAACCCTTTGTCCAGGTCCGCCGTCAGGTTTGTTTTTATCTGAGCGGTCAGTGGACCATCAATACCCGGGGCCTGATACTCGGCATCAACCGCCAGATTCCGGACAGCAACGGTTGCCTGATTCAGATCATAGGTCAATGTACCGAGTTGGACACCCAGTTGTGCCGTCGATCCGTATCGGGATTGCACTTTCGTTTGCGACAGCGTCAGATTGCCGTTAGCCATGTCCAGTTCGAGCAAGCCCGTCATTTCCAGCTCCACGACCTGATCCAGTTGTTTTGAATGGGCCGCGAATTTCACCGACACGTCGACAGGCTCCTGGCTCAACACCTCACCTACGGCCAGATCGATATCGTCGAACACAAATGTGGAATTCGATCGGCGGTCTTCCCAGATCACCTTCCCTGCCTTCAGGTCGAGTCCCTGTACCGCGAGCGCAATGGCCGCGTCTGACGGGTCCGCTGCCGGCGCGCCCGGGGATGGCGGCCCGAACAAATCCTGCCAGTTGGTCATGCCGTCGCCGGCAATGACCAGATGGGCCACAGGCTCCTGCAGAACCACAGTATCTACTTCGAACTGCTTGCTGAATAAAGGCAACAGCCGGGCGCGAATCTCCGCCTGCTCTACCGTTAACATGCCGGTCTCACCAAACCCCGGCGGGTTCGACAGTTCGAGCTTCCCGGTGCGCACACCCAACCAGGGGAAAAAGGTCAGATCCAGATCACCCGTAATATTGAGTTTGCGGCCGGTCTGCTGCTCAACCAACGTTGAAATTTCCTGTTTGTAATCGTTGGGATCTATTGCCAGAGTAACGAACAAGACGATGCCCACGGCCAGCAGGATCAGGCTGCCCGTTAGCCACACCAGTACTTTGGCGACTGTCTTCACGCTACCAGTTCGCGCTGGAGTCTACTTGGTTCAGTGATGATGATCCGCCCCGGCTGTGCTAATGTGCTGGTGAGCCGCGCGGCGAATCATTTCGACACCGGCGTCAGTCCGCCGGGCGTATTCATTCACACACCGGCGCCATCTCCGGGCACCGGTTTGGCCATGAAATAGTCCCGTCAGGTGTCGCGACAATTGGTTCAGGGGGCATCCATTTTTCACTTCGCGTTCGCAATAATCCAGATAACGATCGAGCACCACCTCACGACCCAATGGCTCACTCCGGCTGCCATAAAAGCGGTTGTCGACCTGCGCCAGCGCATAGGGAGTGGCGTAGGCTTCTCTCCCCATCATCACTCCATCGACCTTGTCGAGGTGCCGGCCGGCGGCGTCCAGGGTCTTTATTCCGCCGTTAATGACTATGGTGAGATCCGGGCGGCTCCGCTTTAGTTCGTACACCCTTTGGTAGTTCAGTGGCGGAACCTGCCGATTTTGTTTTGGGCTGATCCCGCTCAACCACGCCCGCCGTGCGTGCACGATGAACGTCAAACATCCTGCATCCGCGACGTTATCCACGAATGTGCCCAGTTGATCCACGGATTCATCCCGGTCAATGCCAATTCGGGTTTTTACGGTGACCGGAATAGCCACCGCCGCCTGCATTGCGGAAACACAGTCCGCAACAAGGTTCGGTTCCGCCATGAGGCATGCACCGAACCGCCCGGATTGTACCCGGTCGCTGGGGCACCCGACGTTGATGTTGATTTCATCGTAGCCGTACGACTCGGCGCAACGCGCGCACTCGGCCATTTGACCGGGGTCGCTGCCGCCGATCTGCAGGGCCACCGGATGCTCTGCTTCATCGAAGCGCAGTAAACGGGCCCTGTCACCGTTAATCAGCGCGTTGGCTGTAACCATTTCCGTATACAACAAAGCATGCCGTGTGATGAGCCGCAATAAAAAGCGATCATGGCGATCCGTGCACTCCATCATCGGGGCAACGCAGAATCGCCGGTTAACTGCCGGGTGGTGTATCGACGTGGGCAGCGGCATTGTTATTTCAGCAGTAAACCCAGGTCCTGGCGGATCTTGTCGCCGTTTGATGTTGCACCATACCTCATGACTTCCCGCCCGTTTCTATCAAACAGGATGGTGGTGGGTACGTCCGCCACCCCCAGCACGCCGGCAGCCTGACCGGCGGAGTCCGTCAACTGCATCATGGTCATTTTTTGACCTTTGGCGTCTATATAGGCGTTTGCAGATTCGGTGGTGTCGCCGTGGTTGACATTGACAACGACGAGACCATGGGTTTCGTAATCCTCGTAGACCTGCTGCACTTCAAGCATGCGTCGCCAGCAGGGGCCGCACGCACTGGACCAGTAGTTGGCCAGCATCACTTTGTTTTCGAACCTGGAAAGATAGATGATGTTCCCGTTGGCAGCCCGCCCCAGCGCAGTTCCGCCGGATGGCTCCAGGCTCAACTCCTCGATTACCGGGCCGGCGCTCAGTGCTTCGGCACCACCTATTTCCGCTTCGTCTACAGCGTAGGAGCGGGCCACCGGATCACTGCTTTGCACCTGTACTTCTTTAACGGGGGTCTTGCGGGGACCACTGGTACAGGACACTGTCGCTACACATACCAGAGCGACGGCGAGGTGCGTTTTCAGCCGCATGTGTGTCATAGAGCGCTAGCGGGCACCGTTAATCGATACGCTGGCTGGCGTAACTGCCCGGAGCGTCTTCAATAACGGAGAGTTTTCCGGAACCCGGCATGGGCGCCTTGATCTTGCTGCCCGAGATCTGACTCACCCACCGCTGCCAGTCCGGCCACCAGGATCCCTCCTGCTGTGTCGCACCTGTCAACCAGTCTTCCGCATCGGCGGGTAAGCCGCCCGGGCTTGATTCGCTGATCCGGTATCCGTACTTGTGTTTGGCAGGCGGATTGATCACGCCGGCGATATGGCCTGATCCGCCAAGGACGAATTTAACCGGGCCCGAAAACAACCGGGCGCCGAGATAGGTCGATTCCCATGGTGCGATGTGGTCGTCATGAGTTGACAGAAAATATACGGGGATATCGACAGCCCTTATATCCAGGGCCTCACCGGCAAGTTCGATCCCATCCGGTTGGCACAACAAGTTGTCCAGGTACATATTGCGCAGGTAAAAACTGTGCATCGCTTTGGGCATGCGCGTGGAGTCCCCGTTCCAGTGCAGCAGATCGAACGCAATGGTTTCCTTGCCCATCAGGTAGTAGTGAACCACCGCATTCCATATGAGATCGTTGGCACGCAGCATGCCGAATGCCGACGCCATCGCGCCGCCTTCCAGATACCCACTCCTCTCCATGTGTGACTCCAGATTCCGGATCTGCTGCTCGTCAATAAAGGCCCGGATTTCACCAGGGTCGCTGAAATCTATCAGCGTATTGAGAAAGGTCGCCGACTTGATCCGTTTATCACCGGTAGCTGCCATGTGGGCCAGGGTCGCCGCCAATAAAGTCCCGCCTATACAGTACCCCACCGCATTGACCCGGTTCTGTCCGGTGGCCTGCTCGATGGCGTCCACGGCAGCGTAAGCCCCTTCCACCATATAGTCCTCGAATGTTTTCTCGGCGTAACTTTCATCCGGGTTGACCCAGGAAACGACGAAGACCGTATGGCCCTGATCCACCCAGTATTTGAGGAGTGAATTCTCGGGGCGCAAATCCATAATATAGTATTTGTTGATCCATGGCGGGATCACCAGCAGCGGATCCTGAAATGTTTTGCCGGTAGCAGGAAGGTACTGGATGAGTTGAATGAAATCGTTCTGAAATACAACCTTGCCCGGTGTGGTGGCAATATTCTTCCCCAACTGAAACGCTTCAGGGTCCGACAAGGTGACCTTGAACTGTCCGTTACTCTGTTCCCAGTCCCGCAGGAAATTCCTGTAACCGTTGACCAGGCTGATCCCGTTTGTGTTCACAGCTTCCTTTATGACGACCGGATTGGTCATCGCGAAATTTGACGGCGCTATCGCATTCAGCCACTGTTGAGAAAAAAAGTGGAGCTTTTCGGCGTCGCTCTCGCTGAGGCCGGATTCACTGTTAAAGCACTCGCTTACAAAATCAGCGTAGAGAAGATAGGACTGTTTTATGTAGTTGAACCATGGAATCCCGGTCCACGCCTCATCCAGAAAGCGCCGTTCGTCTTCGCCCGGTTCTATCGTGGGTTCGGTGTCCATACCATACATCTGCTGGAATATGTTCCAGTTCAAAAGAGTGTTTTTTTGCCAGTACTTGCCGATGACTTCCGCCGCCTGCAGCGGCTGCCGGGACCAGTGACCCAGCAGAGCCGTATAGGGCCGGGCCAGATCCAGAGGGTCATGCGTGTCCACCGGGCCGTCCTTGATCAGGCTTGAAATCTGGCCCAGGGCCAGTTGTTGCGTTTTGGCGGCCAAGCCCCACAACTCCACCGGCGAAACTGGTGTGTTTGTGTTCACTTTCGTGTTTTCAGAAGCCATACAGGTATTTTACAGGAATTGTTGCAGTGCAGCATGATAAATCAACAAACCCGTCCAGGCAAGCCGTCCTCACGGTCCCTGCCCGATGTTAGCCGGCTTCGCCCTGAATGGTTACGGTGATCGATCGAGTATGGGGCCCATGCCGGTGCTCCCACAAATAAATGCTCTGCCAGGTACCGAGTGCCAACCGGCCTCCGGTTATGGGCACGTTGAGAGCGGTCTGGGTCAATATGCTGCGCACGTGAGCCGGCATGTCATCCGGTCCTTCCTGGGTATGCTTGAACAGCGGGTCACCGTCGGGAACCGCCCGTTCCATGTACGCTTCCAGATCCGACCGTACCGCCGGGTCCGCATTTTCACAGATGATCAGGGATGCACTGGTGTGATGAATAAAAATGTGGGCCAGTCCGCAATCCACACCGGAATCCTGAACACACCCGTTGAGTTGGGTGGTAAGGTCATAGGTACCGCGCCCCGGATTAGCGGACGTAATTTTTGACTGAATCATCATAAGTTGTGCCACACCAAGTTTACGTTCATGTGCTGATTCGAAACAAGCAATTTCGACACCTGGACGCACATGCCTGTGTGGCATAATAGCAGTCTGATACGCCAAATTTTACGAACTTCTTCAACGCTTTCCAACACCATGAATGACACGGGCAATACCAATCCAAGCAACTTCATCCGCCACATCATCGACAAGGACCTGGCCCAGGGCAAAAACGAGGGCAAAGTGGCAACGCGATTTCCACCTGAACCCAACGGCTACTTGCACATCGGCCACGCCCGGGCAATCTGGTTGAATTTTGGGATAGCCGAAGACTACAACGGCGGCTGCAATCTCCGCTTCGATGACACCAATCCCGAAAAGGAAGAGGTTGAATACGCCGAGTCTATCAAACAGGACGTGCACTGGCTGGGCTACCAGTGGGCCAATCTGTGTTACGCATCCGATTATTTTGAGCAACTCTATCAGTTCGCCCTTGATCTCATCAGACAGGGCGATGCCTATGTCGATAGCCAGAGCAGCGATAAAATCCGTGAAACAAGGGGAACCCTGACCGAACCCGGGGTCGAAAGCCCATACCGCGCACGGACCGCGGAAGAGAATCTGGATCTGTTCCAGCGTATGCGGGCGGGTGACTTTGCCGACGGTGCCCACGTTCTGCGCGCAAAGATCGATATGTCTTCCGCCAATATCAACATGCGCGACCCCATCATATACCGCATACGGCATGCGGCGCACTGGCGCAGCGGAGACCGCTGGGGCATCTACCCGATGTACGATTACACGCAATGCCTGTCTGATGCCATCGAAGGTGTGACCCACTCATTGTGCACATTGGAGTTCGAGGACCACCGCCCACTGTACGACTGGGTGCTGGATCATCTCGACGTCCCGTGCCACCCGCAACAAATCGAGTTCGCACGGCTGAACCTGGACTACACGTTGATGAGCAAGCGCCTGCTGAATCGCATGGTCAACGAAAAACACGTCCATGGCTGGGACGATCCCCGGCTCCCGACCCTGTCCGGATTGCGCCGGCGTGGTTATACCCCTGGGGCCATAAGGGATTTTTGTGCTCGTGCCGGTATCACAAAAAGTCAGGGTTTTGTCGAGATGGGTATGCTGGAAAACAGTATCCGGGAAGATCTCGACCACACGGCGCCGCGAGCCATGGCGGTCCTGCGACCCCTCAGACTGGTCATCGAAAACTATCCCCGGGGCGGCACTGAAAACCTTATAGCGCAGAATCACCCCAAACGCCCCGAACTCGGCACCCGGGAGATCCCCTTCTCCGCAACGCTGTTCATCGAGCGCGAAGATTTCATGGAAGACCCGCCAAAAAAGTATTTCAGGCTCAGCCCGGGCAAGGAAGTGCGCCTTCGCTACGCTTATTACGTCACCTGCACGGATGTGGTGAAGGACGCCGATGGAGAAATAATCGAAATCCGGTGCACTTACGATGCCGATACCCGCGGCGGATCGTCTCCTGACGGACGCAAGGTTCGCGGCACCATCCACTGGGTGTCGGCGGAACACGCCGTTGATGCCGAGGTGCGCTTGTACGACCGGTTGTTTACCGTACCTGAACCCAGCCCGAATGAGCTATCCACCCAGATCAACCCTGAATCGCTGGTCGTCCTCAAAGCCTGCAAACTTGAACCGGGCCTGCGGGAAGTTAATCAAAAGCCCCGTCAATTCGAACGGCAGGGATATTTTTACCCGGATCCCGATTCCACCGAGGTTCATCCGGTGTTCAACCGGACCGTCACCCTCCGCGATTCCTGGAGCAAGAAGCGCTAGCGGCGCGAGGGCGCACCTCCTACGGTAGGAGCGGCGCTCTCGCCGCGATTAATCAAAGGTTCCCCCGAAGTGATGCAAAAAAAAGTAAGATATATCGTGAACTGGAACAAAATTGACGAGCACCTGTCATTTATATCCATGACTGGCCCACATTATGGCTTCCCGCGCAGGATCTGGAAATTTCTCTTCGCCCTTTGCTTGTATGCGCTTCCCGCACTGCCGGTGGCGGCCGAAGTTTACCAGTTCGACAAGGTACATACCCAGATCCTCTTTTTCGTCGATCACTTCGGGTTCTCCAAATCACAGGGCGAGTTCCTGGAATTTGAAGGACAGTTTAGCTTCGACAAGAACAACTTCGAAAAGTCCGAAGTGCGCATCACCATAGACGCCGAAAGCATCGATATGGACGATGACAAATGGAACAGGAAAATGATGGGCAAGAAATATTTCAATACAGCGCTTCACCCCACCATTGAATTCGAAAGTACCCAAATAGAACGCGTCGACCAAAGCAACGCACAGGTCCATGGAAACCTCACATTACTTGGCACCACCCGCCCCATAACACTTGAAATGCGATTCAACAGGGCCGGCCTGAACATCGCCACCGGCAAGAAAACAGCCGGATTCTCCGGACACGCATCGTTGCACCGCTCCGACTACGGGATGTCGACTTTTCTGAAGTACATCGGCGACGAAGTGGAGATTCGCCTCGAAGTAGAAGCTGCAGTCGAGCCGTTCAGGAAGAATGATTCTTAACAACCGTGACGGATGGGGCGCGGTTGCCAAGACCCTGCACTGGCTCATGGCTGTCCTGATCCTGTCGATGTTCGTTCTCGGCTGGGTAGCCGTGATGTACCCGCTTTCGCCAACCAAACTCGAACTCTTTATCTGGCACAAATCGACCGGCTTGACGCTGCTCGCCCTGGTGGTCGTTCGGCTGCTGTGGCGGATGGTCAATATCACCCCCGAGCCGCCTGCGAACGAGTCTGTGGTGGAGCAGCGCCTGGCCCGGGCCGGCCACGCCGTACTGTACACCCTGATGGTGCTGATGCCGGTCAGCGGTTATGTCATCAACTCAACCGCCAATTTTCCATTTCGATATTTTGGTGGCGTGCGCGTCCCCAACCT
>CAXMTM010000064.1:0-2829 GCA_964196385.1 Arenicellales bacterium | reverse complement strand
GATCTACTACGGAAAATCCGAGTTTGGCCAGATTTCCCGCTCTTTTGCGTCAAATAGCTGTGCTATTCTCCTTAAAAGATCGAAAAATCTGACTCAAATCTGCTTTCCCTCGCTACGATCGGTTAAACCCGACAGGCTCCTAGATTTAAAACTCTTCGCCAAAGGAATACATTCGTGTCTACACTGATTTGCGGCTCTTTAGCTTATGACACCATCATGGTGTTTGAAGATCAATTCAAGAACCACATTCTTCCGGACAAGGTCCATATATTGAATGTGTGTTTCGTGGTACCGGACATGCGTCGCGAGTTCGGAGGCTGTGCCGGCAATATCGCTTATAACCTGAAGATGCTGGGCGGTGATCCGTTGCCCATGGGTACGGCCGGCAAGGACTTCGAACCCTACGCCAGGTGGATGGACCAACACGGTATCAGCCGCCGCCACGTTTCTGAACTGGGCCATCGGTACACGGCACAGGCTTATATTACGACGGACATGGACGACAACCAGATTACCGCGTTCCACCCCGGCGCCATGAATGAGGCCCATTCAAACCAGGTCTCGGACACCGAAGGTGTGACCCTCGGCATCCTGTCTCCGGACGGGCGGCAAGCCATGATCGAGCACGCACAGCAGTTCGTCGAGTCGAACATTCCGTTTATTTTTGATCCGGGGCAGGGCTTGCCCATGTTCAATGGCGAAGAACTGAACGCATTTATTCGCCAGGCCTCCTATCTGGCCGTAAACGACTACGAGAGTGAACTGATACAGGAGCGCACGCAGAGGAATCTGGAGGACATCGCCTCTGAACTCGAGGCGTTGATCGTTACCCGCGGTGGTAACGGCAGCGAAATCTACAGCGCCGGCGGGAAGCTGGTAATACCGCCCGCAAAGATAGAAGAGACGGTGGATCCAACCGGTTGTGGCGATGCGTACCGGGCAGGCCTGCTCTACGGCATAACCCAGGGACTGGATTGGGAAACAACAGGCAGGGTCGCGTCTTTAACGGGCGGGGTGAAGATCGAGACCCACGGCACCCAGAATCACCAGATCTCCCGCACTGATTTCGAGGCGCGCTTCAAGGAGAGTTTCGGTTACCCGTTGACAGCGTAGCCTCTGATTGATCCCACCCGACCCGAACCCGAAAATTTCCGCACTGCAGATACATCCTTGCCGTTAAGGCGAGCCAGCAACGTTTTTATTTTCCCTCCCCCGGGTATGGCCAGCTGTGGATCGATTTCAATCAAGGGAATCAGTACAAATGCCCGCTTGTGCATCAACGGGTGGGGGACGCGCAGCCGGGGGTTGCCGATGATGCCGGACCCGTATGTTAATATGTCCAGATCCAGGGTGCGTCTGCCCCATCTTTGCAAGCGCACCCGCCGGTGGCGCTGCTCGATGCGCTGCAGGTGCCTGAGCAATACCAGCGGCGGAAGGGCGGTTTTCAATCCGGCCACCGCGTTTACGTAGTCCGGCTGGTTGCGGGGCCCCACCGGTTCGGTAACATACAGGGAAGACCGGCTGAGCAGACGGGTAGAGGGCAGCTCCGCCAGCTGTAACAAGGCACGTGTTACGTGCTCGACCGGCTGGTCGATGTTACTGCCCAGTCCGACGTAGGTCAGAGACAGATCAACACCCGAATCATTCCTCGGGATCCCACCCGAATTCCTGTACTACCTCGAACAGGTCCGTATCCGCTACCACGCCCACGGGGACTCCCCTGGCCACCACCACCACACGCCTGATATTGTTTTCGGACAATATCACCGACAACACCCGCAGGCCCGCATCGGCCGGTGCCGTAATCAGAGGCCGTGTGGTGATCTCGTTTACACTGACACTGGTGGTGGACTTGTTGGCTCCGACAATCTTGGTGACCACATCGCGCTTGGTCATGATGCCCCAGTTGCCGGTGTCGTCAGGTTTGACCAGGATGTAGCTGATGTCGGCCTCGTGCATTTTTTGCATGGCCTCATCGACGCTGGCGGTGTTGCTGACACTGGTGATGGGGGCCATGATCTCTACCGCCGTGTTGGGCTGCCGGCCCGATTCTTTCATGGCCTGTACCGGGTCGGCGACCCGTAGTGCCTCCCGCTGTTTGCGTTCGTGCTCCAGCGCCTGCCTGCGTTCCTGCTCGAATATGGCCAGATCTTCCGCGTTCCCGGTGATTTTCGCAATGACGGCGTCGGCGAAGGTGCTGGTGGAGACGGTGTGCGCACCCTCCGTCAGGCGCGCGAAATCATAGGTGACGAACTTGTCGCCGATGACTTTGGGGTAGGCGGCATTGATGAGATCGGCCGCTTCGTTCCAGCCCATGTACTCCAGCATCATCACACCGGACAGCAACAGGGAACTGGGGTTGACCTTGTTCTGATCGGCATATTTGGGCGCTGTTCCGTGGGTGGCTTCGAAAACGGCGACACGATCGCCAATATTTGCACCGGGAGCGATGCCGACACCGCCGACTTCGGCGGCTACCGCGTCCGAAAGATAATCACCATTCAGATTCATCGTTGCCAGTACATCGAATTCGGCGGGCCGCAGTAGCAGGAGTTGAAATATTATATCGGCGATACGGTCCTTGATAATGATCTTGCCAGGAGGGCATTTTCCTCCGAATTTGCTGTACAGTTCTTCTTCGGTGACGATGTGCTCACTGAATTCCTCTTGGGCGAGTTCGTAACCCCAGGTACGAAAGGCGCCTTCCGTAAACTTCATGATATTGCCTTTGTGCACCAGCGTTACGCTTTCCCGCTGGTGTTCGATGGCGTACTGGATGGCCTTGCGCACCAAACGCTTTGATCCGAATGGGCTGATCGGTTTCACCCC
>CAXMTM010000063.1:0-7566 GCA_964196385.1 Arenicellales bacterium | reverse complement strand
AGACGCCGGCACCGGCCGTATAACTCCGCATAAGTATATGACAGGTCGCCGTGTATGACCGCCGTCTTCCCGGCATGTACGATTGACGCGCGGGCAAGGTATGTCAGCGGGGTCAGCGGACGAAAATTCGCCGAATTGGGCTGAAGATCCTGCTCAAATATATTGCCTGTAGCCACAGCACTTTCCTCGGTAGTCAATGTAAATCTTACACCAGCTTAAGATTCGCTATAATGCGCGTCGCCGTGGGGCAACAATACGAGATATTAGTATGATCAGACACGTGGCCTCGAAGGCTCCTAGCATATCAATTGGCCCCAGGGTCAGAAAATCGCCGTTCTATGATGCCACGCGGCGTTGGGGGTGTAACGCATATACGGTATATAACCACATGTATATGCCCCTGTTCTATATCGATCCGGTATCCGATTACTGGAACCTGGTCGAGCACGTGACTTTATGGGACGTCGCTGTAGAACGGCAGGTTCAGATATCCGGCCCGGACGCCGAACTGTTTACCCAGTACCTCACGCCAAGGAACCTGTCTGCGTGCATGGTCGGTCAGGCAAGGTACGCCTTCATAACCAACGAAAAAGGCGGTGTAATCAATGACCCCATATTGTTCAAGCTCGCAACCGACACATACTGGTTGTCTCTGGCGGACAGCGACATATTATTGTGGGCGCAGGGCATCGCCCTGAACGCCGGAATGGATGTCGAAGTTACCGAACCCGACGTGTCTCCGTTGCAGGTACAAGGACCAAAATCCACCGATCTGATGACGAGCATATTCGGGGACTGGATTCCTGACCTCAAATACTACCGGTTCCGCGAGCTTGAACTCGACGGCGTTCCGCTTGTGGTGTCACGGACGGGTTGGAGCAGCGAGCGCGGGTACGAGATCTTCCTGCGCGACCGACGGTACGGTGATCAGTTATGGGAGATGATCATGGACAAAGGCGGTATATTCGGGATCGCGCCATGTGCTCCATCCACAATCAGAAGAGTCGAGGGAGCCATGCTTTCCTACGGATCGGATATGAAGGGGGACGACAATCCATTCGAACTGGGGCTCGCCCGACTTGTCGACCTGGATCAGGCATCGGATTTTATCGGAAAACAGGCGCTGATCGAGGCCAGAGCCGAAGGCCTATCGCGCAAGCTGTGCGGAATCAGGATCGACGGCGCAGCTATAGAAGGCAATGAGGACTGGTGGGACATATACTCCGGTCATGGTCCGATCGGCACCGTGCGCAGCGCCGTTCACTCTCCCCGGCTCAAACAGAACATTGCCCTCGCCATGATCGACATCCAGTACACCGCGCCTGGATCGAAACTCGAAGTAGCGACGCCCTGGGGAGACAGGAAGGCAGTGGTGGTTGAAACGCCGTTCTACGATCCAAAAAAGACTCTGGCTACGGGTTGAAAGCCGGGCTATCTGATTGTAAACGGATCCGCCATGGCTGCGGATGAGGTGTTGATCCACACCGTCTTGGTTCGGGTGTAGTCATAAATAGCGTCCAGCCCCGCCTCCCGGCCGTAGCCACTCTGTTTGAATCCTCCAAACGGCGCCATAGGCGAAACAGCACGGTAGGTGTTGACCCACACGATGCCGGAACGGATGCGCTTGCTGACCCGTATAGCACGCCCGACATCACGGGTGAAGACCCCTGCCCCCAATCCATAGCGGGTATTGTTGGCACAGGCAATGGCTTCCTCTTCATCGCTAAAGCGCAGCGCACTCAATACCGGGCCGAACATCTCCTCCTGTACCGTCTTCACTTCCTGGTTTGGGCACGCCAGGATCGTCGGCTCGTAATACCAACCCGATGTAAAACCTTGCGGAACCTTGCCCCCTGCCAGCAAGGAGCAGCCCTGATTTACCGAGGTTTCAACAGATTCCCGGATGTGATCAAACTGGCGCCGGGTGGCCAGGGGCCCCATATCGGTTCGTTCGTCGAGGGGGTCGCCAATGCGTATGGTTTTAACGCGTTCCATCAGGCGATCGAGGATCTGGTCATGCACCTTGTCATGCAGAAACACCCGTGATCCTGCTACGCAACTCTGGCCTGTAGCCCCAAAGTTTCCGGCGATGATGCCATTCACCGCATTGTCTATGTCCGTATCGTCGAAAATCAGCATGGGCGACTTTCCGCCCAACTCCAGAGAAACAACAGCAAAGTTGTTAGCGGTGTTTTCAATGACCCGGCGCGCCACCGAAGGCCCCCCGGTAAATGCAACCCGCGCCACGTCGGGGTGGCTGGTCAGGGCGCGTCCGCACGGTTCGCCGAATCCGGTAATCACATTAATGACCCCCGGTGGAAATCCCGCTGCCTCGACCAGCCTGGCAAATTCAAACAAGGTTGCAGGTGCTTCTTCCGACGCCTTGAGCACAACCGCATTGCCTGCGGCCAAAGCCGGTCCCAGCTTGGTAGCCGTCAGGAACATCTGCGCATTCCAGGGTACCACGGCAACCACCACACCAACGGGTTCCCGCAGTGTAAATACGTGCATGTCGGGCTTATCGATGGGTAACGTCGCACCCTCTATTTTGTCGGCCAAACCGGCAAAGTAGTAATAGTACTCAGCGACATAGCCCGCCTGTGCACGGGTTTCCCTGGACAACTTGCCACTGTCCGTTGTTTCAATATCTCCGAGAAGGTTTGCATTTTCCGCGATGAGATCGCCCAGGCGACGAATCAGTTTTCCGCGCTGCGTCGGCAGCATGGTCCCCCAGGGGCCTTCGAAAAGTGCGTGTCTGGCTGCTGCCACCGCGGTATTGACATCTTCTTCCGCAGCAGCGGGCATAATTGCCCATGTCTCTCCCGTCGCGGGGTTGATGCTTTCGAAGGTGGCGCCGTCAGCGGCATCGGTCCATAAACCGTCTATATATAATTGGTATTTGGCTATTTCGGGCACTAAACATTCCTCATTGCAGGAAACCACGCAATTCTGCGCCTAGTTGTTCGGCGTTTTCAACGGGCAGCATATGTTTTACCCGTGGATATATTTTCAGCTCTGACCCCTCAATCCGGGAGGCGATGGCCGCGGACATGCCCGGTGTAGATCCAACGTCGCACTCGCCGGTAATCACCAGGGTCGGCGCCCGGATTTCACTCAGCCGGTGTATGAAGGTCTCATCCGATTGCGCAAACAATTGATAGGCAGCGAGAAATCCGGCTGGGTCATTGTCTTTTATTCTCTGCACTACCCGATCGATCTGTTCCGGATGTGCCCGGCAAAATTCATCCGTAAACCATCTGTTTATGGATGCCTCGATATTGGATGAAACACCGAGTTCGATGACCCCTTCGAGGCGCGACATGATGCCGGCCTGTTGCCGCGGATTTCGCTTGCTGGCACTGTTGAGCAATACCAGCTTACTGACGCGCTGCGGATGCGTCAGAGTAAAGTCCTGTGCAATCAGCGCCCCCAGCGAAAACCCGACCACGGCAATTCTCTCTATACCATGCGCCTCCAGAACGTCGGCCAACTGTCGGGTAAATGCAGCGTAAGTCAACCGGTCTGTCAACGCCGGTGTCAACCCGTGCCCCACGATGTCGTAACGCAACACCGTGAACCCGGTCGACAAATGTGCGGCAACAGGATCCCACATTGCATGATCCAAGCCTACGCCGTGGATCAACACAACGGGCGGACCTTTTCCGTCCAGCACAGAAAAGGACTCGAGCAATGATCAGTGATCCACCGTTGCCATGCGGACAATTGTACACTGCAAATCCGATCGGCAACCCACCTTCGCATTCGGTTCCTGGCCGTGCCATGGCCCCCGGTCGGTGCCTGTGTGATCAGGTATACTGTCTGCAATATTGGCATAACCGGGGAAAATAGTGACCCTAAATTTGACTGACATTGCCACCACCGAATCACTGGAACTGTTTTACCGTGACACACCTGTCGCTCATGGATTGCCTGCTCTTGCCTACACCAATAAGGACTACTGGAGTCTCGAGAACGAAAAGCTGTTCAACAACACCTGGGTGTTTGCAGGCTTCGCCCATGAAATTCCAGACCCCGGAGATGCGTTGCCCTTGACGGTGGGCCACAAACCCATATTTCTGATCCGAAATCGGGACCGGCAAATCACGGCGTTCCACAATGCTTGCCGGCACCGCGGATTTAAGCTCGTCGATATAGCAGGCAATGTGGGGCCGCGCCTTCGTTGCCCGTATCACTCCTGGCTGTACGGATTGAACGGCGACCTCCGCTCAACACCGTATTTTGGCGGGCCGGATCAACATACCCCCGACAACTTCGATATCAAGGAACATGGCCTGCTGCCGGTGCATTGTGCGGTATGGCACGACTGGATATTTGTAAACCTGAGCCAGAACCCGGATAATTTTGAGCGTCACGTTGCGCCGTTGGCAAACCGTCTGTCAGACCTGGATCTCGACGGGATGGAACCGGCGGCATCCCTGGAATTTGGGGAAGTCGGGTGTAACTGGAAACTGCTCATGGAGAATTTCATTGAACCCTATCACGTTCAATTCGTCCACTCGTCTACCACGGATCAGCCTCTGCAAGACCACTACACGGTTATCGACGGCAGGTGCCTGGGCAGTGCTGTGGATATTTCCAAACCGATTGATAAAAATACAAACACCCTTGCCGTCGATTCGCTGTATCTGACGTTGTTTCCAAATTTTGTATTCGGGCACTACGCGCCCGATCAGATCGGCGTGCACCTGAATCTGCCAACCGATGTGGATCGCACAGTGCAGAAAAGGGTAATCTACATCACCGATGGCAGAGAACGATCGCAAGCTGAGATCGGGAACCTGAAGGAACTCTGGCATAAAGTCCACCTGGAGGACCACGCCATATGCGAACGGGTGCAACAGGGCAAGGCTTCAGTGGCGGCCGCCGATGGGGGGCGCTTGTCGCCGCACTGGGAAAACAGCGTAAGGAGCTTCCAGAAACTGGCTCTCGATGCAGTACGATGATAACCGACAAAACGGGATAGTGGATATGAAATTAAAAAACAAGGTAGCAATCGTGACCGGCAGCGCCCGGGGTATAGGCAAGGCAATCGCGATGCGCTTCGCGGAGGAAGGCGCCAAAGTCGTGGTCAATTGTTTGCACAACGTGGACATGGCCGATTCAGTCGCCCAATACATTGGCGAAAATGGCGGACAGGCAATCGTGTGCCGGGCTGACGTCTCCCAGAGATCCGAAGTGGACCGGATGCGCGATGCCGCCCTGACAGCATTTGGACAGATCGATATCATGGTGAGTAATGCGGGTGTCGTTATCGACAAGGCATTCATTGACAGTACCGATGAGGATTGGGATGCGGCCATCAACATCAACTTGCGTGGCTTTTTCAACGTAACGCAATCGGTGCTGCCGCATATGATAGAGCGCAAGTATGGCCGTGTGATCGCCACCGGCTCCATTATCAACGAAGTCGCAGATTTTGGCGGCAATGCATTTTCGGTTTGTACCGCATCCAAGGGCGGAATCCTCAATATGATGCACCCCGTTGCCGCCGAGATGGCGCGATACGGCATCACAGTCAATTCCGTTTCTCCCGGTTATATTGCAACTGAAATGCTGGGTGAGATAGATCCGAAAGGCCTGAAAGAAGCACTCAGACTCGTGCCCATGCGGCGCCACGGAAAACCCGAGGAAATCGCTGCGGCCATGGCATTTCTGGCCTCTGATGACGCCGCCTACATCACCGGTCAAACGATCCGCGTCAACGGCGGCATGTCCATGTGTTGAGAGATAAGGGTTATGTGTGCGTATCGCGTGAAACGCACGACTCATTGGTAGAACGGCCCTGATCTTGATCTCCCTGTCACGGCGGATAGCGACAGAATAATGTCAAACCGGTTGTTATGGATACTGGTTGCGCTCTTTGCCCTGGTCAAGATGTCGCTGGTTGGCTGGTGGCCTTTTCTTTCCCTCACTCACCTGCAGCACGATACCCTGATCTTCATCAATCAGGCCATCTCTATTCTGGAGGGGAACTGGCTCGGCCCTTACTCGGAATTCACGTTGATGAAAGGCCCCGCCACGCCGATGTGGATTGCGCTGATGAACTTTCTCGGTATCCCGTTGCTGATGTCCCACCACCTCATATACCTGGGTGCATGCATCTTGCTGATGCTGGCGTTCCGACGTTTCACTTCAAGCAACGGATTCATCCTGTTTGTTTTCGTGCTCGCGTTATTCAGCCCATTTACTTTCAATTACGGAGCCATCGCATCCGCATTCCGCGAGATGCTGCACCAGCCGCTGGTACTGGGCCTGATTGCACTGTCGATCATCCTGTTTGCCGACTACATCAAGGACCGCAGTGTAAACACCGGTCTATGCATTCTGTTTGGCACGATGCTTCTCCTGTTCTGGACCAACCGGGAGGAAGGGGCATGGATCATTCCCTGGCTTATCTGGCTGATCGCCGTCATGAGCGCGCACATCTACAACAACCGGCAAACCGGCAATCTCCAGTCGGTGTCGAAGCTGGCCCAGGTCGTGCTGATCCCCTTTGCGATCTGGGGTGTGGGGACTATGACCATCGCGTGGAAAAATTACCAGGAGTACGAAGTGTTTACAATAGTGGAGTTGAAGACCCCGCAATTCAAACGCGCATTCGGCGGCCTGATAGGCATCAAAGCCGAAACCTGGCATCCCAGGTACGCGGCGCAATCCGATGTACTGGACAAACTCTACACCTTGCCGAGCGGTGGCGAACTCGACCTGGACCACAAAGAAAATGAGACGAGGAAACCCATCCATTCGTTAAAGCTGCCGTGGAGTTTCAGAACGGCGGTGGCGGACGCGGGTTACTACGCGAAGGGCGGCAGCGCGGTGCTCGAGTTCTACAACCGGATCGGGAGCGACATCGAGGCCGCGTGTAAGCGGGGTGATTTCGAATGCGCGAGCCCGGTACTCGGGGTATTTCCGCCCTGGCATTCGGGCTATACAGACAGATTCACCCGCATCCTGTGGAGAGTTCTGCAAAGAGCCCTGTACATAGAATTCTACCAGACCATCCATGACTTTCATTCCACCGGAACCCCGAAAGACCGGTTATTCGTGTCTAGACTGGTCAACTCGCCGATTCGCGCCATCGAACAGGACGGGGACCGTTCCTCGCCCGATTTTTATTATCGCCTGAAGAAGAACAAGACCAAATACAGCATAAAAATTATCGATGTTTACAGAACGTTCACCCCCGCGCTTTTCTGGCTCGCGGTTGCCGGCCTTGCGCTTGCATTTTATTCAACGGCGAGGAACAGAAAATTGAGCGGCCTGGATGCGGTGTATCTGGGTATTGCCGGCACCATACTGGTCCAGCTTGTGATGCTCGCCATACTGAGTGTCACCGGCTATTCGTCATCAATCCGGTTGTACTTCTTGTTTTATCCGGTACTGTACACTTTCATCGCGCTGGGAGTGCTTTCCATCACGCGCAACGTTCGAAGTTTTTCTACACAGAACTCAATGCAATAATCCAGATTCAGGAGCAGAAACAATGATGTTATCAAAAAAATTGGGCGCCGAGTTCATCGGTACGTTCTGGCTGGTACTTGGCGG
>CAXMTM010000062.1:0-18717 GCA_964196385.1 Arenicellales bacterium | reverse complement strand
TGTCAGGCGCTTGCCGTCTGCTGAATACGAGGCACGGGCATTGTAGCGACCTTCGAAAGTCAGTCTTTCCACACCTGATCCATCTACCCGCATGCGGTAGATTTGCGGGCGGCCGGGGCGGTCCGAGGTGAATACGATACTACGACCATCCGGTGAAAATGCCGGCTCCGTGTCGATGGCCAGATGATTAGTCAGCCGGCGCGTCTGTTTGGTCTGCAAATTCAACGTGTAGATTTCGGCGTTGCCTTCCCGTGACGATGTCAGCACCAGCGTGCTTCCATCCGGAGACCAGGCAGGCGCACCGTTGATTCCTTCGAATGATGAAACCAGTTCGCGCTTGCCGTCCCGCAGACGCTGGGTAAATATCATGGAACGGCGATTTTCGAAGGAGACGTAGGCCAGCACTTGTCCGTCGGGTGACCAGGATGGGGACAGGATAGGCTCTTTTGATTCAAGTATGGTGATGGGACCGTAACCGTCCGAATCGGCCACCCTGAGCAAAAACCGCGTTCGTGTCGGGCTTCGCTCCACGGTAACGTAGGCAATGCGGGTATCGAACGCGCCGCGTTCGCCGGTCAATTTTTGATAAATGATGTCACTGATCTGATGAGCGAGTTTGCGCAGAGACTTGCCGGGAACCTTGTACCGAAACCCACCCAACTGCTTGGCCTTGAAGACATCGAACACCCGGAATTCAATCTGGTACTGATCCCCGCCTAACTGCTGCATACGCCCCACCACCAGCGCTTCCGCCTTTATCAGCCGCCAGTCCTTGTAGTTTACCTGGGTGTGATCGTGTGGGTTACTTAAAAAATCACCACGTGGGATGGTGTCGAAACGGCCGCTGCGCTTGAGATCAGCCTCGACGATATCGCTGACAAATTGCGGTGGTGGACCTGCCCCTCTCCACTCAAATGGGACGATCGCAACCGGGATGCCCGCCTCCACACCCTGGGTGATCTCGATCTCCAGGGCGGCTTGTGCGTTGATCCAGAGAAACAACCCCATCAGAACCGACAGGATTCTTACACGCCTTACACAACTCTTGTTCATTAAATCAAATCTTCCGGATTGAAATTCAAATTCAGTTCACGAAATTTCTCGTTGACACCCCTTTCCCGGGGAATGGGTAGCGGTGATGCCTTATATACCGCGTTCACCACCGAACGATCAAACACGGAGTCGCCGCTGCTGCGGGTCAACTGCGCCGAAACGACTTCACCATTGGCCTTCAGCCTAACCGCCACTTTTGCGGTAATTCCGCGCTGCAAATTCACCGGCTGGTTCCAGTTGCGGCCGACTTTCTGCTTAATGAACGGTATGTACTCGGCCAGGGCGGAATTTAGCACCTGCGCCTGGCGCTCCGCTGCCATTTGTTGTTGCAGGGCCAATTCTTTTTTACGCTTTTCTTCCGCCAGCTTATTCTTCCTGGCCAGTTCCTCTTTCTTCTTCTGATCCGCCTTTTTCTTACGGGCGAGTTCAATCTTCTTTTTTTCTTCTTCTTTTTTCTTGCGAGCGAGTTCGGCTTTTTTCTTTTCCTCCTCCTTCTTCATGGCCAGCGCTTTAGCCTTCTTTGCCTCTTCCGTCGCTTTCTTTTTTTGCTGTTCCTGTTCCTGCTTGATCCGGGCCAGCTTTAGTTCTTCCTGCTTTTTCTTCTTCAACAGGTCCTGGACCTTTTTCTCGGCCTGTTCCTGCTCCAGCTTTTTCCTGTTTTCACGGTCTTCTATGGCATCGAACTGCTTCCTGACCTCGGCTTCCGTGACCACACTGGCCTGTATAGGCTGCACCTGGGGCCTGGCGTCCGGGCTAATGGCGTTATCGGATGTGAAATTGAAGCTTACAAACAGCAACACACCAATGACGACGTGGATTGCAATGGCTAGCGCCAGGGATGTTCCATTCAACCCGAATGCTTTCTTGCCGGATGCAGGTTTGCGATCCACCGCCATGCCTAGCTCCCCTCTCCAGGCTCGGTAATCAGGCCCACGCTGGGTACGCCGCCCTGCTGCAACAACACCATGGCGTTGACAACCGCCTCGTAAGCCACTTCCCTGTCCCCGCGAACCAGAAACTCCACATTGGGATTGCGCCGTAATACTGCGGCGGCGTAGGCCCGGATGGCATTGGGTTCCTTCGCTTCCTTATCGATAAAATACGTGCCATCCTTGTCTACAGTAAGGACCACAGGCTCCTGCTCAGTGCTGTCTATCTGCTTTGCATCGGCCTGCACGAGATCGACCTTGACCCCTTCGGTGAGCAGCGGCGCCGTCACCATGAAAATGACCAGAAGGACCAGCATGACGTCGATATACGGCACCACGTTGATCTCCGCCATCAACTTCTTTTTTCGATGTCTTGCGTGTTTGTACATCAAGAGGCCTTGGGTAGCGCATAGGTCTGGCGGTTAACGATGCTGATGAATTCCTCAGTGAAGGTTTCGTACCTGGAAACCAGCCGTTCGACACGATTGGAAAAATGGTTATACGCGATCACCGCGGGGATGGCCGCGAACAGCCCCATCGCCGTCGCCACCAGTGCTTCCGCGATGCCCGGCGCGACACTGGCGATGGTGGACTGCTGCGCCGCGCCGAGGGATCGAAACGAGTTCATGATCCCCCACACCGTCCCGAACAGGCCGACATAGGGGCTGGTCGACCCAACTGTGGCAATAAATGACAGGTTGGTTTCCAGATCGTCCACCTCCCGGTTCATCGCAACACGCATAGCCCGGTGGACTGCATCCAGCATGTCCGCCCGATCTACGGCGCCTTTTTTGCTGAGACGTGAAAATTCCCGGAAACCCGCCACGAAAATTGCCGCCACACCCTGGGCATCGTTGCGCCGCCCGGACCACTGCTGGAACAGCGACGTCATATCCCCACCTGACCAGAAATCGTTTTCGAATTCATCCGCGATCTTGAATGCGCTCTTCAATCTGTAGTGCTTTGAGAAAATCATCGTCCACGAAACTATGGAAGCGAGCAACAGGCTCAGCATCACCAACTGCACCAGCAAACTGGCCTGAGTGATCAACGCCAGTATTGAGATACTATCGCCTGGTGCTGCAATATTTATGGCATTTTCCATTTTTTAATGTCTGAAAATAGTGGTTCAGGTATGGCGATGGGTCCTAGCGTGGTGGAATTCAGACAAACCAGGCGAATGGTGCCCTGGCATAGTAGTTCCGTGTTTCGGCAGACCTGCTGGTCCACCCACATACTGGCTCGCTTCAATTCCTTGAGATTAACGGTAACGGTCAACAAGTCGCTCAACCGGGCGGGTTTCAGGTACTCGGTTCGGGTGGAGCGTACGGCAAGTAATATACCGAACTGTTGGTCAACGGCTGAAATATCGTAACCGAGATTGCGCACCCAATCCGAGCGGCACCGCTCCATGAATCGCAGGTAGTTGGCATAGTACACGATGCCCGCGGCGTCGGTGTCTTCGTAGTATACACGCACTGATATTTTGAATGTGGGCGCCATTGCAGGTAGCGGATCGGACCGCATCGTCTCCAGTTTCAATCCGGAACTCATTGCGGGGTATCGAACAGCGCTTGCTGTGCGGTGGACGCCGGCACCTGAAGGCCAAAGTGCCGCCAGGCCGATCTGGTGGCGACGCGGCCCCGTGAAGTTCGCATCAACAATCCCTGCTGGATCAGGTAGGGCTCTATCACGTCTTCTATGGTGCCTCGTTCCTCGCCAAGGGCCGCGGACAAGCTGTCTACGCCAACCGGGCCGCCGTCGAATTTCTGGATTATGGCCAGCAACAACCCCCGATCGAGGACATCCAGACCCTTATCATCGACCTCGAGCATGTCCAGCGCCTGCTTTACGATATCCTCGGTCAGCCGGCCCTGGCCCCGAACTTCGGCATAATCCCGGGCCCGGCGAAGCAGTCGATTGGCTATGCGGGGTGTACCACGCGCCCGCCTCGCCAGTATCTCAATGCCGTCGGTGTCGGCGGGTACATTCAGGATCCCGGCAGAACGGCCGATAATTTGTGCCAACTCCCCGGCGCTGTAAAATTCAAGGCGCTGAACGATGCCGAAACGGTCACGCAGGGGTGATGTCAACGCACCAGCGCGCGTTGTCGCCCCCACCAGTGTAAACGGCGGCAGACTGAGCTTCACCGACCGGGCAGCGGGTCCCTCACCGATGAGAATATCCAGCATGTGATCTTCCATCGCCGGATACAGGATTTCTTCGACCACGGGGCTGAGCCGGTGAATTTCATCCACGAACAATACGTCGTACGGTTCGAGGTTGGTCAGCATCGCCGCCAGGTCCCCGGCTTTTTCCAGTACCGGCCCTGAAGTTTGTCGCAACTTGACTCCCATTTCACTGGCCACAATATGAGCCAGGGTGGTTTTGCCCAGGCCCGGTGGACCGAACAACAGCACGTGGTCGAGGGACTCTTCGCGTTTGCGCGCCGCAGTAATGAAAATCTCCAGTTGCTCACGCAGCTTGGCCTGACCGACGAAATCGTCCATTTTCGACGGCCTCAGGCTGCGATCGAACAATGTCTCTGCCGCGTTGCCTTGTGTTGAAACCGCCCGATCCGTCATGCTGTATGGCCCGCCAGCATACGCAGCGCCTCGCGGATGATTTCTTCGCTGCCCGCCTCGCCGTTGCCGACTTGATGTACTGCACGGCTTGCTTGTGCCGGTTTATAACCCAATGCAATCAACGCGCTGACCGCATCCTGGACTGGGTTGGGCCCGCTCGAGGCAGGCTGTTCGGCAGGTGGCAGCAATCCGTCGCTCTCCTTCATGATCCGATCACGCATTTCGACCAGCAACCGCTGTGCTGTCTTGCGCCCTATGCCCGGTACGTGCGTCAACCGATCGATGTCCTCATTGACCATGCAGGCCAAGAACTCATCGGACGACAGGCTGGACAAGATGGCGAGAGCAACCCGTGGTCCGACACCGCTCACTTTCAGCAGGCTGCGGAACAGGTTGCGCTGTGGCTTGCGGGTAAATCCGTAGAGCTTCTGGGCGTCCTCCCGCACCACCATGTGAACGTGCAGAACGATGTCCACTCCGGTATCCGGCAGGTCGTAGAAGGTGGTCATCGGGGCTTCCAGTTCGTAGCCCAGACCGTTGACGTCCAGCACCAGAACCGGCGGTTGTTTCTCCAGCAAGCGGCCGTTTATATAGGCGATCATACCGCCGCCCCATGAGAAATGTGGGCTAACCGTGCCAGGCCCTGTGCCGTGTTGATGTGGCAGATAGCGCAGGCCAGCGCGTCCGCCGTATCCATCGCCGGCTTCTTTTGCAGTCCGAGCAACACCCGCACCATGTGCTGGACCTGTTGTTTTGCCGCTTTACCCCGACCCACCGTGGCCTGTTTGACCTGCAGCGCGCTGTACTCAGCCACCTCAATACCACTGGTGGCCGCGGCGACCAGGGCCGCCCCCCGGGCCTGACCCAGGGTGAGGGCCGATTGTGCATTGCGGGCCATGAACACTTTCTCGATGGCCATTACCTGCGGTCGGGTTCGTTCAATGATGCCGGTCAACTGCTCGAATATAATTCTCAGCCGGTCAGCCAGATCGGTATCGGGTAAACGCACATTACCACTTTCGATATGGCGAAGCGCGGCGCCGTCCGATTCGATGACACCAAACCCGGTGACGCGGGAACCGGGGTCCAGGCCAATTACGCGCATCGAGAGATCCTATCCTGTTTCCGACAAAAGGGAATCGGGGAAATCCGCATTTGAAAAAACATCCTGAACGTCATCGAGTTCTTCGAGAGCATCCAGAATTTTGAGGACCTTTTCTCCGTCGTCTTCGTTTAGCGCCACTTCGGTTGTCGCCCTTTGCACAATATCCGCTTCCTCGGACACCAGTCCGTAATCGGCAAACGTAGTTTGTACCGAGTGAAAATCCTCGACCGAAGTCAGGACCTCGATACTGCCGTCCTCTTCGGTAATGATGTCATCCGCGCCCGCATCCACCGCCACTTCCATGATCCGCTCCTCGTCGCTCTCCCCCGGAAAACGGATAACCCCCACTTTGTTGAACAAGTAGGCCACGGAACCGTCCGTACCCAGGTTGCCTCCGTGTTTGGTAAAGGCGTGCCGCACCTCTCCCACCGTGCGGTTTCTGTTATCCGTGGCACATTCCACCAGAACGGCGATACCTCCAGGGGCATAACCCTCGTATCTGACCTCCTCGTAGTTAACGCCGTCCAACTCACCGGTGCCGCGTTTGACGGCGCGTTCGATGACATCCTTGGTCATATTGGCACCCAGAGCCTTGTCGATGGCTGTACGGAGCCGGGGATTGGCGTCGGCATCACCGCCGCCGGTCCGAGCGGCCACCGTGATTTCCCGAATCAGTTTGGTGAAAACTTTGCCGCGTTTTGCGTCTTGCGCTGCCTTGCGAAATTTAATATTGGCCCATTTACTGTGACCCGCCATATTGTTCAGTCTCGCGCCTGTCTCGGATGAAGCTGCCTGGGAGCCTGTCCAAAAGTTGCTCGCCGGTCAGTGTACCAGTTCAGTTTAACATTGTACTTGTTTTACCCCAAGATATTGGGGAATTTACCTCGCTCAAATCCCACATATAGTAAACTGTTCGGCCCCTGGCTGTACAATTCCGTGAGAAATACGGGTTAAGGCCAGTATTTTTTCGCCACCGCGGCGATAGCGTCCCGGTTCGACCAGGACCACGTACGTTCCATCGCCTGTGGAACACTGTTCCATTGGTAGGTGATATGTTCGTGCGGATCGAGTTTGATGGGATGATCGCGTTCGATTTCAATTGAATACAGATTCTCCAGATTTTGAATTGTGCCCGGGCGATATCTGTTTTTGAACTTGTCGATGATGTCGAACCGCACGCTATAGCGCCAGTCGACGAGACGCAATCCTGCATTTATGCCCGTCTCTTCTTTCAGTTCTCTCACCGCCGCGGCAGGAGCAGTCTCCCCCCATTTCAGACTGCCGGTGACCGATTGCCAAAAGTCTTCAATGTCCGTCCGCTTCAAGAGCAGGATCACGCCATCACTGCTGTGTACGACCACCAGTACCGATTCGGGCCTCTTATACGTACAGTCTTCTGTCATTATGTCCCGTCACACGGGGCAGGCGGCGGCTTTCCTTTCGGGCGTTAAAGAGGGGACAGTATACTTTTTAACACTCTTCAACCAATTTCTATGGACTTCGTCATTAAACACCTACTTGGCATTGTTGCTTAGAAAGTATTCTGTCCCCGGTTTACGTGCCGCGCAATCTGATATGCAATTCCCGCAGTTGCCTGTTGTCCACGGAACTCGGTGCCTCGGTCATCAGGCAGGATGCTTTTTGCGTCTTCGGGAAAGCGATGACGTCCCGAATCGAGTCCACACCGGCCATCATGGCCACGACCCGGTCGATGCCGAAGGCGATCCCGCCGTGTGGGGGAGCGCCATACTGCAGTGCGTCCAGGAGAAAACCGAATTTTTCCCGGGCCTCGTCCTGATCGACTCCCAATGCGTTGAATACCTGTTGCTGCAGATCCCGCTGGTGGATGCGAATCGATCCACCGCCGATCTCGGTGCCGTTCAACACCATATCGTAAGCTCTGGACAACACCCGGCCGGGGTCGCTGTCGAGGTGCCCGACATCCTCCGCTTTAGGGGCGGTAAACGGGTGATGCAGGGAGATCCACCGCTTGTTATCGGGGTCATACTCAAGCAGCGGAAAGTCGACCACCCACAGTGGCGCCCACGCCCCGCCGGTCAAACCCATGGTATGACCGAGTTCATCCCGCAACGCGCCCATACTGTCGTTTACAATTTTATTCTTGTCTGCCCCGAAAAAAATCACATCGCCCGATGACGCTTGCGTACGCCTCAGGATCTCGTCCAGCACGTCTTCAGGAAGAAACTTGACGATGGGTGACTGCAAGCCGTCCTTGCCGGTATTAGTTTCGTTCACTTTAATATAGGCAAGTCCCCTGGCGCCGTACTGCTTGACGAATTCCGTTTTCTGGTCGATCTGCTGGCGGGTCAACTGCCCGCCGCCAGGAAGGCAGAGTGCCGCCACGCGGCCGTCCTTAGCCTGGGCGGGGCTGGAAAATACCTTGAATTCGACATCGCGCACCAGATCGGTGATATTGGTCAACTGCAGCGGGTTGCGCAAATCCGGTCGATCGGTTCCGTAATGTTCGACGGCTTCGGCGTAACTCAGCCTGGGAAACGGGTCGACCAGATCGACATCGAGTACGCTCCTGAACACCACCCGGATCATTTCTTCCATGTGGTCGGTGATCTGGTGTTCATCGAGAAACGAGGTCTCGATGTCGAGTTGCGTGAACTCCGGCTGCCGGTCGGCACGCAAGTCCTCATCGCGAAAACACCGGGCGATCTGGTAATAACGTTCAAACCCCGACACCATCAACAGTTGTTTGAACAACTGCGGTGACTGCGGTAAGGCAAAGAACTGACCCGGATGGGTCCTGCTTGGGACCAGGTAATCCCTTGCCCCTTCCGGGGTAGACCGGGTCAGCACCGGCGTCTCTATTTCGACGAAATCACGCTGATCGAGATAAGCCCTGAACGCCCGGATCACATCGTGCCGTAAACGCAGGTTGTGCTGCATGGCGGGACGGCGCAGATCGATATATCGATACTTAAGCCGCGCCGCTTCGTTGACGTCGTCCTCGTCCAACTGAAAGGGCAACGGTTCGGCGCGGTTCAGGATTTCCACGGTGTGGGCATAAATCTCGACTTCGCCGGTGGGCATATCCGGGTTCTTCGTGCCCTCCGGGCGTGTGCGTACACGTCCGCTGATATTGAGGACGTATTCACCACGTACAGCGTCCGCAGCATCAAAGGCATCTTTCTCATCAGGGTCCGCAACCACCTGAACCAGACCGGTACGATCGCGCAAATCGATAAATATCACCCCGCCATGATCACGACGCCGGTGCACCCATCCACACACGGTCACGGTCTGATCGATCAGGGATTTTTCAACTATTCCACATTCGTGGCTACGCATAACAACACATTCCTACATTTTCACTGCGAGGTGGCAGTCAGATTTCCCGGGCTGCCGCTTTCATCCGCTACAGCAATTTGATTCAGGTCATCCGGTACCACGACCCCGGTTGACAATATGAGTTTCAGACCAGCCTCTACCGAGATATCCAACTCGATGATGTCTTCCCGGGGTACCATTAGAAAGAAACCCGAAGTCGGGTTGGGCGTTGTTGGCACATAAATGCTTACCAGATCGCGTCCGGTAATGTCGATCAATCGCTGTGCCGTTTCGCCGGTCACAAACGCCAATGTCCACAACTCCCTTCTCGGATATTCCACCAGCACAACTTTTTTGAACGATTTTCCCTGGGCCGAAAACAGAGTTTCGGTGATCTGCTTGACCGAAGAGTAAATGGAACGCACCAGCGGAATACGCGCCAGGATGTCTTCCCACCAACGCACGAGCCGGCGCCCGAACAGGTTTGCAAAGATCATGCCGGTGACTATGACCGTCAGCGCGGTCAGGGCGATGCCCAGACCGGGAATATTGAATCCGAGTAAAACTTCCGGCCGATACTGGATAGGCAGAAGGAGCAATACCTGATCAGCGAGATCGATCAGCAGCTTGACGACCAGAAAGGTCACGCCGAGCGGCACCCACAGCAGCAAACCGGCAACCAGCCATCTTCTCAGTCTAGCCATCTAGGAGCCTGTCCGAGAATAGAAGTCGTAGCGAGGGGAACCCATTTTGATTCCATTTTTTCGATCATTTGAGGAGAATAGTTCTTCATATTTGACGAGAATGAACGGGAAAATGGGCCAAAAGGTCTTTTCCGCAGTAGGCTCTCCATTCTCGGACAGGCTCCTAGCGTCCAGAAATGTTCTTCTTTTTCAAAACCGTGTCACGCCGACATGCGCCGGATGACTGTAGTTGTAGTTTCTGGATGGACACTAGCCGGTACTCATTCAGATATTCCCTAACCCGAATCGGTAGAGGTCGATTGACTCTTGCCAGTGCTTTTACTCGAACTGGAAGTCGAGGAAGTACTTGCAGTTTTGGACTCACTGGATTTGCTATCGGATTTTTTATCTTCCTTTTTACCTTCGGCACCCTTGGCAGCCTGAGTCTCGCTGTCCACCCCGCCATCGGTTTTATCTTCCTTTTTACCTTTATTCTTAAAATCGGTTTCGTACCAACCGGTACCTTTGAGTTGAAAAGCTGCCGCGGTCAATTTTTTGCGCAACGATTCCGCACCGCATTCAGGGCACACCTTGAGAGGGTCGTCACTCATTTTCTGCAATCGGTCAAATTCATTACCACAATCATTGCAAAGATAGGGATAGATTGGCATCAAATCACTCCAGCTCGGTTTTACCGCATTCTTACGGCCCGGTTGGCCTCCTATCTGGGGCCGAACGAGTCAAAAACAACCGGACATTATAGCCACGGAGCGCAATGACTGAAAGCGAAGAAAAGCCTCCTCACCCTAACCTTCTCCCGCGAGCGGGAGAGGGGGCTAATCCCCAGCGACCGTAATCTGTTCCAGCAGGATCGATCCGCAGCGGATGTTGCCCCGTGTATCCACGTCCGAACCCACATCCACGATGCGTTTGAACATTTCCTTCAGATTACCCGCGATCGTCACCTCTTCCACGGGGTGCTGGATTGCACCATTTTCGACCCAGAATCCGGCAACACCCCGGGAGTAATCACCGGTAACATTGTTCACCCCGGACCCGATCAACTCCGTGATCAGCAAACCGGTATCCATTTTTTTGATCAGGGCCGGCAGATCGTGCTCCCCCGATTCGATGCACAGATTGTGGACTCCGCCGGCATTGCCCGTGGTTTGCATACCCAGCTTGCGTGCCGAGTAACTGTCCAGCACATAGCTGGTGAGAATGCCCGCCTGCACGATATTCCTGGTTCGGGTTGCAACACCTTCGCCGTCGTAGTCCGAACTGCCTACCGCCTTCAATAAATGGGGGTATTCGCCTATGGTGATGCCATCCGAAAACACCTGGGTGTCGAGCTTGTCCAGTAAATATGAAGCCTTGCGATAGAGTGCACCGCCACTGACGGCGCCGATAAAATTCGACAGCAAACTGGCGGCCGCCGGTGCCTCATACAGTACCGGGCACTGGGTGGACTTGATCTTGCGCGCGCCGAGGCGTCGGATCGTCCTGCGCGCCGCCATTTTTCCCACCGCTATCGCCGTTTCCAGATCCTTATAATCGCGGGCCGCACTGTACCAGTAATCACGCTGCATGGTGTCGTCCTGCTCCCCGATCACTGCACAGCTGATGCTGTGCCGGGTGCCTGAACTACAGCCGACGAAACCGTGCGTATTGGCGTAGACTTCAGTTCCCCGGTGTGTGTTCACCGCAGCACCTTCGGAATTCCTGATAGCAGGATCGAAGCCCCGGGCTGCATCCTCACATTCCGTGGCAATATCCGTAGCCTGCGCCACACTGATATTCCAGTGATGTTCCAGCTCCAGTTCACGCGTCTCCGTGGCGAGCTGCTCCACGTCGGCCAGACCGGCGCAATCGTCACCGGCGGTATATCTGGCGATGGTGCACGCTGCCCGCGCCGTGTCATCGACGGCGCCGGCACTAAAATCAGAAGTACTTGCCGAGCCCGATTTGTGCCCGAAATAAACCGTCACCACCAGGCTTTTGTCGCGATTGTGCTCGATGGTCTCGATATCCCCCATACGCACGTTAACGGAGAATCCCTGGCTTCGACCGATAATGGTTTCGCCGGAATCGGCGCCAAGCCCCTTCGCCGTGGTCAGCACCCGGTCAGCCAGCTCTTTCAGTTCAGCGTCGTTGTAATCATCCATCGATTCGCCGGTTTCAGCATGCCCGGTAGCCAGTTCCTTGTTGCTCATACCTGCACACCACCTACCGTAAGGCCATCGATGCGCATCGTGGGCTGCCCCACTCCGACAGGAACCTGCTGCCCATCCTTGCCGCAAGTGCCGACGCCGGTGTCGAGTTTAAGGTCGTTACCCACCATAGCCACGCGGGTCAGGACATCAGGGCCGTTGCCAATCAACATGGCGCCACGCACAGGTGTGGTCACCTTCCCGCCATCCACCAGATAGGCCTCACTGGCGGAAAATACGAACTTGCCGGAAGTGATGTCCACCTGTCCCCCGGAAAAATTGGCCGCGTAAATTCCTTTATCCACCGAACTCAGAATCTCTTCCGGGTCGTATTGACCGGCAAGCATATAAGTATTGGTCATGCGCGGCATAGGCAGATGTGCGTATGACTCCCTGCGCCCGTTGCCGGTGGCTTCCATTCCCATTAATCGGGCGTTGTGAGTGTCCTGCATGTAGCCCCTGAGAACCCCGTTTTCGATCAATACGGTCTGCCGGGTCTGGGTCCCTTCATCGTCCACGCTGAGGGAGCCGCGAAGATTAGGCAGGGTGCCGTCATCGACCACGGTACATTGTTCCGTAGCCACCTGCTCACCCATGCGGCCGGAAAATGCCGAGGTGCCTTTGCGATTAAAATCACCTTCCAGTCCGTGGCCTATCGCTTCGTGCAACAACACGCCGGGCCAGCCTGGGCCCAGCACCACCGTCATCGTTCCAGCCGGAGCGTCCACGGCGTCGAGGTTGACCAGTGCCTGTCGAACGGCCTCGTGGGCATATTCCCGGACCATATCATTGCTGAAATAATCCAGCCCATGTCGGCCGCCGCCACCGGCACTGCCCTGCTCACGCCGGTCGCCGTCGGTAACGATAACCGAAATGTTTATTCTGACCAGGGGCCTGATATCGGCCGCAAGTTTGCCATCGTTTCGGGCCACCAGAATCACGTCATGGACCGCAACCAGGCTCGCCATCACTTCAGACACCCGGGGATCCCGCTGACGCGCCTCCTGTTCGGCGCGTTCCAGCAACTGCACTTTTTCCTCGTCCCGAAGCGTCGATAACGGGTCTTCCGTACTGTAAAGCATGGGGGCGTCGTTATCCCCGGAGGCGGACACACTGACCGACCCGCTCTGCCCCTGAGCAGTTATCGCTCGTGCCGCGCCGGCCGCCTGGACAAGTGCCGGGAACTGAAGTTCATCGGAATAGGCAAATCCCGTTTTTTCACCGGAGATCGCCCGGATGCCCACACCTTGTTCGATGCTGTAACTACCGGATTTAACCTTGCCCTCTTCCAGAGACCAGGCTTCCTGACGCGAATGCTGAAAATAGATATCTGCATAATCCACATCAGGGCCCATGAGGTGCGAGAACAATTTGTCCAGATCCTGCTGGGCGAGCCCGGCGGGTTCCCATATCTTCGATTGCGCCAATTCAAGTATTTGTGACATGTTTACCTGTAAGTTCCTATAAACGACGGTGCTGCAGGCTGGGGAAATAACGCCGGATCGACTTCAGCCTGCCCTGGTCGATGTCGGCGATGACCACACCTTCCAGCTCATCCGTCAGCCGATCCAGAATTTTCCCCCACGGATCGACAATCATGGAATGCCCGAACGTTATGCGGCCACTGTCGTGGGTGCCGCTCTGTCCCGGTGCGATAACGTAGGCCAGATTCTCAATAGCCCGGGCCCGCAGCAAAGTCTCCCAGTGGGCCTGGCCGGTGGTGGCGGTAAACGCCGACGGTACCGTAAGAATCGTCGCACCCCGACCTGATAATCTGCGATACAACTCGGGGAAGCGCACATCATAACAAATTGTGAGCCCAAGTCGCCCTTGCGGGGTGTCTACACAGACCTGATTTTCACTTCCCACATCGCCCGCCTCAAAATAGTCGGACTCCCGGTAAGCTTCCGAGTCACTGACAACGACATCGAACAAATGTATCTTGTCGTAGCGGGCTGCACACAGACCATCGGGCTCGAAAAACAAGCAGGAAGCAAGGAATTTATCACCTCCTGCCGTTTTCATTGGCAAGGTACCACCAACCAGCCAGATACCGTGATCTTTGGCTTGCCCGGCCAGAAATTCCTGAATCGGGCCGTGCCCCGGGTCTTCCGCAACCGCTAAACGATCCGATTCGTGGCGGGGCATCAGCGCGAAATTCTCCGGCAGCACCACCAACGTAGCCCCGGATTTGACCGACTGGTTGATCAAATCCGCCGCCCGATCGAGATTATGCCCAACCCCGGAGGAAGAGTTCATCTGTATTGCCGCGACGCGATCCATCAAATCACCGTATGGGGGCTGGTCAGTCCGGTGAGGAATTCAGGTGGGCAGCACTGTGCGGTTCGATCTCGATCGAAATCGCCTGGGGCACGCCGGAACCTGGTTGCAACTCGATCACGTCAAGACTTACCCCCAGGGAGACCAGCCAATTGCGCAGTTCGACGGCCCACGCGCTGCCGTCATCCCCACCGGGGTATCGGATCACCATGTTCGAATTCGGGGTCAATTCGTACTGGCTGACCGCCCGCTGCAGGGCCGGTAACTGCAACACCGAAACTGCGCTTCTCAGCTGATCCCAATCCTGACGATAGATGACTTCCTGCGCAGCGCACAAGGTTGGCCACGAAACCAGCGTTGTCAGCAATATGGATATCAACGTTCCGGGAGTCCGTTCGAGAGCACAAATTTTGATCCTGGACGGGCTCCTGGCGTGATTCGGACCAGCCCCGGTTCTGCCGCGGCCACCGGGTAGAATAAGCAGGTTCATCATCAGCGACTGGTTTCTTCCTCGACTTCGGGTTCCGGTTCCCGGCGCGCCGAAGAGATTTCCGGAGAATCCCAGGACCCCTTTATTTCGTACCGATACTGAATCATTGTTGAAAGCTGTTTAGAAAACACCTTGTGAGCGAGAAAGACCATCGCACCTGCAATCGGGTTCGCCAGAGCGCTTAACATACTGATTTGAGAACTAATCCGGGGTGCGACTGTGACTTTCAGATCGTAATCATTGGACACCAATCCGGTGCGCCCGTTTATTTTTATAAGGGCCGACGGCGCCACCACGAACAACTTGTCAGTGTACAAATCCCCATTACGTACGTACCCCTGCCCCTTGATCTGGTCAAAGCCCAGGCCCCTGGAAAATATATCAGAAAAATCCAGGCTGAAGCGCCGGCTTATTTCATCTACATTGAACAATCCCAGAAGCCTACCAGAGCCGGGCTGTACATTCAAAAATCGCCCTGACCTGGCGGTTGCGGTATAGGTGCCATTGAGCCTGTCCAGTGCAAAACTCTGCGGATCACCCGGCCATTCGAGGACGAGTTCCAGCTCTGCTTTCGACTCCGCCATATGTATTGGCAAGCTTAGCTGTTTCAAGGCGATCTCGATGTCATCGCTTGATACAGTGGCCTTGATCTGTGTACCCGATCCGCCCTCACCGTACGCCCAGTGCCCATTGGCCCGGATTTGTAGTCCCGGTTGCTCGACATCGAACTGGTCGAGACGCCATCGGCCTACGTAGCTGGTCGCCTTCAGGTCCAGCCTGCCGAGATCCCATTCTCCGAACACGAAGTGATCGGCTGTGATTTTCACATTCGGGTACATGCGCGTCACCAAAGGGTCAGGAGCAGTGCGCCCACCCCTGGGCTTCGGCAGATGCAGGCGGTCAAAATTCATTGTGTAGTTGTTTGGCTCGTTTTCACCGGCCAGGGACGCTGTAATCTGACCGCTGATGAAGTTGCCGGATATCCAGGCTTTCCATTCCCGACCGTTGCTTGAAATCGCCCGTGCATTGGTTCTCCCCAGGTTGCGCGACAGAAAACGCACTTCGTCCAGTTCCAGTTCCACGACCCGCAAGGCCGACTGAAGGGCCCCGGGCTGCGCCGGCCCGTCAATCTCGTCCGCTGCCAACACGGCAAGCCACTTATCGGCATTAAGGAATGGTTGCCGAATTTCGACGCGTATCCCCTGGGCTGGTGGCTGGCCCGGTTCAACCTTTCCCAGAGCCACGACACCACTTGGGATCATTGGCCCGGACCCGCTTTTGCTGTATTCGAGTGAACCCTTGAGCGGGCCGGATTCAAACTGGTACAGGCGCTTGTCAGGTCCGTAGCTGGCCCGCACGGTACTCTCTCGCCGTTCATCGGAGACCTTGGAAAGTGGCGCGGGCAAGCTTATGCCAACACCGGAAAGATCCGAATTGATTTCCAGTTGTGCTGTGCCACCGCCAGCAACCAGGGTGCCGCTCCACGCTGCCCTGCCGGTCACATGTTGCTGGATCAATCTGCTCTGAAACACGGGCACGAGTTCCGCGCTATCGAGTTCACCCTGCGCCCTGACGCGCCAGACGGGGGGCTGTTGGGCTTTCACCGTATCGATATCGAGGGTGACGTGTCCACCCAGTAAAGACCCGGTCATCGCCGATGATTCCACCGTAGATTCGGTAAAATCCACAACACCATTCAGGCCCTCGAACGAAAATCGATCTGCCACCAACAGCTCAGCATTTTTCACTGCGTATCGCCCCGCAACTTTTACACCGTTCTTCAAGTTGGACAGAGGGAGAAATAGTTCCAGCATCAGGTCACCGTTGCCGGCGGCTTGCAATGGAAACACACTTTTGTTCTTGATCAGCGGCCCTTCGGTGAGGAACTCAACCACGTCCTGAGCCGGCGACACCAGGCTTGCCGTGATATCCAACTCATTATCGCGTCTGAACAAATCGCTGCTTTCCACCACTGCATTTCTTACCCGTGAATTTCTGATCTGGGCCGATGAAATTTCTCCATGCATGGCTGCATTGTTAATACTCAGAGAACCATAAATATCGTCGATATCGGACCACCGGTCGGCATAATGCAAGCGGGCGTCAAGCACCCTGGACGACACGTAAAACGAACCGCCCCCGTTACGAAATGGAAACTGGTTGAGGTCCCCCTTGAGCTCGATCCTGGCGTCAGTAAAACTGCCCTGGAGCAGAGCCTTGTCCAGCCAGGCGGACGCTTTCCGCGTTGGCAGATAGCGGGTGAGTTTGTCGACATCGAGCTTCGCCACCGTAAACTGGCTGTCTATATACGGCAGTGCCGACCCAGCCGCGGGAACACGCAGCGTTGCCCGGCCACGGAGCGCTTGTATATCAGAGTTGTTCAAATCCAGATCATCGACATTAATGGTCCACCCATCATCACGTCGGGCCCAGCTTATGTCACTCCTGTACCGGTTAAAGTACAGCGGCTCTCTCAGGGTGTCCGGCAGATCGAGCTTTACGCCGGTACCGTCGAGGCGGACATTTCCTGCCTCGGGTTCGATGACCATGCTGCCCTTTGCCCCGGTAACGCCTGGAATGCCGGAGAACGGTCGCCACGACAGGCCGCTAAATCGAGCCTCGGCCCGCCAGTGATCCGGGGACAGAAACGGCCCCCGCGTCACCACGGAGATTGCTTCGAAGCGGCCCTTCCCTTTGACCTGTGCAGCGATTTCGTGCCACGGTATTTCGAACTGCAGTTGGTCCGTTACATCAACGACCTGATCGAGTTTCAGGGCATCGACGTAGTAGGTGCGGGTTTGATTGGTGCGGCCCACTACGAAACGCTTAGACCTGAGAATATGCCCATTGATATCTATACCCGGATCTTCGAACACCAGCCTCCAGTTCTTGAGGTTATGCTGCCATGAGATCGAACTGCTGAATTCGTCCACCGGAATAACTTTTTTACCCCCTTCAAAGGGGATCTCGAATGCAGACAAACGCACGTGCCCGTCGGCCTCGATCAAGTGGCCGTCCAGCCACTCCGTATCAATACGCGCGTGCAACATTCCGGCCGTATCCCAGGGCAGTGCCTGGGTCAGCACCAGCGGCAGATTATCCAGTCGCAATTGATCGACGACGAGTTTAATACGGCCATCCCACAATCCGCTCCGCAACGGTTGGCCCCGTATTTCACCGTTGATCCTGACCGGCTTACCCAGGTTCTGCGGAAGCGCCGCCTGTCCTTCGAACCGTATCTCACTGCCGTCGTTTTCAATTTCCATGTTGATTTCATTGAGCAACAACGGCCGGCCCGGGTCGCGTTGATCGACCCATGTGAGTTCCGCTTGTCTTATCTCCGTCCTGGGCTGTCCCAGGAGCCATTCCAGCGCGGGATTCGGCCCTGGTTTTTGGCCGGTTGCCAAATCACCGATCTGTATGCTGCCGTCCAGGCGCCGGTGTACCTGCACAACCAGGCCGGAGACGACAATGTATTCCAGACCCACCTGCTCACTGAACAGAGTCAGGGGGTCTATGGAAATGTTCAGTCGACGCAGGCGCAGTGAGGATTGATTTCCATCCTGGCGCAGTACCCGGACACCGTTGGCCTCGACTTCCGCAAGGAAACCGTTCCAGCGTGTATTGATGGATTCGATTCGAACGGGCCTTTGTATCTGCTCGCTCAGATATTTCTCGATGAGTTCCGCATCTACCCCGGCGGAGAAATTGGTCAGGCCCAGGGCGATCACAATCAAAGTGAACAGGGTGATCAGAAAACCTGTCGTAAAAAGCAAATACTTGATGGTGTGTCTGATCCGTATCATAGACACCAAACCGGTCGGTCTCTGGTGAAAGTATACAAACGACAGACCGGAATCACTTCCGGAAAGTTCACTGCGCGGCAACCACTCCGGTCTGGCTAGCCCGCATTTCTCACCAGGATCCCGGATGATGGCGCTGGACAGGTGCAGATGAACGCCGGTCTGCAATGAGAAGCATAGCCGTAGCTATGGATCGAATGAAGACCAAGTTCAACTGCGCCTGGACCAGCCAGGGCCGGGATAGGCGTTGCCGATACAGTCTGTTTATCAGTCAAAACC
>CAXMTM010000061.1:0-4444 GCA_964196385.1 Arenicellales bacterium | reverse complement strand
TGCCTACATCGTCAGCCGCTATTTCGGCCCCCGCGCTTTCGCCTTGAACTACGGCATCATGTTCGCTGCTTTTCAGGTCGGCTCGGCGTTCGGGCCGCCGATAATGGGCTCCTGGTTCGACCGGACAGGGAACTATGTCGGAGCACTCTGGCTGCTTACCGGTGTCGTTCTGCTGGGTACCATCTTGATCACCCTGTTGGGCCGATACCCTGACTTCAAGCCGGATGGTTCCTGATCCAGATGCGGTGTGGGTTCCGTAATTCTGACCGGTATTTGCATATTTTTATTGGACAAAAATCAATTCGTGCCAATTCAAAGTAAACGTGCGGCCGCGTAAGGCGCCAGGAGCGCAGTGTAAATGCATTGTGGGCTCTGCCACAAACTGCTGGTGTCGTAAATTTACTTTGTGCGCGCACAAGCAAGACTTTTTGCTCTAACTGGCAAGACGTTTCCGGATTTCGACAGTAGTTTGAACTCACAAGGTCCACCAAGGTTGGACTGGTCAGGAGTTGCAATGAAAAGGAAACTTGCCTTTGCGGTAGAAATTCTACTTTCAGGTGGAATCGTCTTCAGCCTTCTCTGGGTGGCTTTCTATGTCAAGCCTTCCGCCACGGTGCAGGAGATCAAGCCTTCCCCGTTCGGTCGGCGCGTAAATTACCTGGGCGCCGCGGCACCCGCATTCGACGGCAGCGTGCTGTGGGCGGTGGGCCGCAAGGGACGAATCATCCGCTCCAATGACCATGGCCGCAATTGGGAAATTCAGAATTCTCCTGTCACAGCTGTTCACCTGCAGGATATCGACACCTGGGATGACCAGTCGGCCGTAGTGGCCGGCGACCAGGGCACCTTGCTGGTGACCCGTGACGGGGGCGTCAACTGGCAGCAGCGAAAGCTGCCTCTGCGGCAATTTGGTGAACAATTTACTCGCGTGAAGGCGGAGCCGGACAGTGACCGTGCCTGGGTAGTTGGGGCCATGGGGTCCGTGTTTCTCAGCGAAGACCGTGGCGAGTCCTGGCGCATGGTTCACCCGGAAGAAGATCTGAGCTGGAATGGCATTGACGTTACTTCCGACGGTGTGGTCTGGGTCGTCGGGGAGTTCGGGCGCATGAGCCGATCCCGCGATTTGGGAGAGAACTGGGAGGAAGTCGACGCGGGCATCGAGCAGAGCCTGATGGACGTAATCTTCGCCGACACCCAGTTGGGTGTCGCGGTGGGCCTTGGGGGCACCCTTGTGGTGACTTCTGACGGCGGTGAGAACTGGTCGCACCAGGATGCCGGAACCGAGATGCACATCAACGACATCGCCAGGGACGGAGAGCGTTTTGTCGCCGTGGGAGGTGGCGGAATACTGTTGACCTCGGACGCAGATGGCCTCAACTGGAACGCCGGGAAACTGGGGTCGGATAACTCTCTCTGGTACACCGCAATAGCGCCGGTCACAGCGCCACCACCAGGTGGAAAGTACCTGGCCGCCGGCGCAAATCTCGGGATTTGGCAAGACAGCGACTGGCAGATCTTCTCACAAATGCGAGAGGAATCGGCCATGGGAGAAGACAAGTGATTCAAGCGAAATTTGCAACCTTCTTTTTGCGCCACCGTGCGGTGGTTGGGTCGCTGATCGCTATCGTCACACTGGTGCTGGGTTATTTCGCCTGGCATGTCGATGTCAGAACCATTTTTACCGACCTGCAGCCGGCCAACCATCCTTACGTGCTGATCAACGACAAATTCAAGCAGGACTTCGGCGGCGTTAACGTGGTCAGCATCATGGTCGAGGCCGAAGAGGGGGATATTTTCCGCCGCGAGATACTCGAAGTGGTGATGGAGTTGCAAAACGGTCTGCAATACATCGATGCGGTCAATCAGTTTCAGATCATCTCACTGGCCAGCAAGAAGCTCAAGAGCGTCAGCGCCACGACCGAGGGATTCAGCGCCAATCCTCTGATGTGGCCAAACATTCCGGAAAATCAGTCCGAGATCGATAGCTTACGCGAGGCCGTGCTCAATAACCCCATGACCTACGGAAGCTATGTTTCCTTTGATCTTCAGGCGGCACTGGTAAATGTCGATTTCATCGACCGGCTCATCGATTACGAAAAGGTCTATCCGCAACTTCTGGAGCTGATCGAAAAAGTCAGCATACCCGGCGTCAAAATCAGTATCGTGGGCCAGCCGGTGCTGGGGGGCATCGTGATCGAACGCCTGCCCGAGACCCTGGGCATCGTGCTTATCATTATCGCCGCCATAGCGCTGATCCTCCTGTTGGCCAAGGGCACTCTGCGCGGCATGCTGCTGCCCCTGTTTTCGGCGGTCGTGTCCTGCATCTGGGCGCTGGGGATTGTGCGCTTGTTGGGCATTAATCTCGATCCACTGGCGGTGGTCATCACCTTTTTGATCTCCGCCCGCGCCGTGTCTCACGCGGTACAACTGATCCTCGCGTTTGATATAGAACGGCATGAAAATGAGACGATGAGTGCCCGCGACGCCGCGCGCATTGCCCTCACCCGGCTGTTCCGGCCGGGCCTGCTGGGACTGGCCACCGACGCAGGCGCGATGGCGGTGGTGGCACTGACACCGATCCCAATGCTGCAAAAGGCAGCCCTGATCGGTGTCCTGTGGCTCGGCGCCATGGTGATCTGCACCATAATCCTGGTGCCGATAATGCTCTCCAGGACCCGCGCGCATCACGGGCACCGCCTGTTGCCGTTCAAGCTGGACCCGCTGTTCCATTGGATTCTCGATTTGTGCATTAACGTGGCGACCAGCAAAACCCGGGCCCGCCTGGTGATCGGCACCGCAGTGGTGGTGCTGCTGCTGTCCGGGTACCGGGCGATGGACATTACCATCGGCGACGCAAACCCAGGCTCGCCCATTCTCTTTCCGGATTCGGTCTACAACCAGAACGATGCAGCAATCAACGCCCGTTTCCCAGGCAGCGACCGTATGTTTCTGGTAGTGGAAGGTGAGGAGAACGACATCCTCAAACGCCCAGACGTGCTGGACAACATCACACGCTTCCAGCAATACATCGAGGCCCAACCCGAGGTGGGCGGAACCGTGTCATTAGCGGATGTGATCCGCCCGGTAAACATGTTGCTGCGCGAAGGCAACCCCCGCTATTTCACTGTCGCCTACGACCAGAATTTTAACGCCGAACTGCTCTACATCGCCATGGCGGGCTCGGACCCCGGTGACGTGGACCGTTTCACTGATTACAAATTCCGCAACGGCGCTATCCAGATGAATTTCCGGGATCACAAAGGTGACACCATCCGCACCGCGATCCAGGCCATCAAGAACTTTTCGGCGCAAAATCCTATGGATGGCGCATCCTTGCAGCTGGCCGGAGGTCTGATCGGGGTGTTGGCAGCAGTCAACGAGGTGATCTTTTCCAGTCAATTGCAAAGCATCGCGCTGGCCCTGCTGATCCTGTTTATTTTCTGCGCAGCGGCCTACCGCTCGCCGCAGGCCGGCTTGTTTTTCCTGCCGCTGGTGCTGCTGTCCAACACCATTACTTTCGCCTTCATGGCTTCCAAGGGCATCGGCCTCAACGTCAACACGCTGCCGGTGGCAGCCCTTGGGATCGGCCTGGGTGTGGATTATGCTTTTTACATCTCCGACCGGATCAAAGAGAAATACATGGCGGGCGGCGATGTGGCTGAGAGTATTCGCTACGCATTGCACCGTTCCGGAAAAGGCGTGATCGTAACCGCGCTCACGATGGTGGCCTCGGTCCTTCTCTGGTTCTTTCTGTCGTCTCTGCGTTTCCAGGCCGAGATGGGAATGTTGATCGCTCTGTGGATGACGGTGTCTGCGGTGTCCGCCCTTGTGGTCATCCCTTCCATGGTCTTCCTGTTCAAACCGGGGTTCCTGATTGGTGGACGGCACGAGGGTGCGGAAGGCATACTGGAGGGCGCAGCAGCGGACAGATAAGGAAATAGCAGCAAGCAGAGAGACTTGGAAATTCGGCCCCGGAAGTGGTATTCACTCATAAAATAAAATCCGCTCAAGGGATGTGCAACAGGCAACTTAGCAATATAGCGATGTGAGGAGAACAGCAATGAATGGAGTTATGAAAACAGCCATTAACGCGCTGCTTGGCGTGTCATTGGCTTTAGTGGGGATGCCGGCCATGGCTTTCGATATTGGACCGTTCAGCGTTTCGGGATATCTGCGCCAATACATCAGCACGAACCTGGAGGACCAGCCTGAAACAGACAAAGACGATGCGTGGACGCTGCAAATGAACCGCAGCACCTTGTTTCTGGATGTCCGGGCGGATACCGGACCATTAGCATGGACCGGCCGCTTTCGTTTCTCCAAGGATTGGGGTACGGATTACGAGGATATTCTTGAAGATTTGACTGATTTGGGCGGTGGTTTCAATCGGGCAGATTTCGATGAAGAATACGATGAAGCCGAAGTCCGGGAGCTGTATTTCGAC
>CAXMTM010000060.1:0-4060 GCA_964196385.1 Arenicellales bacterium | reverse complement strand
GCAGGGCACTTTTATATTTCACAATCGGACAAGGGTGGCCTGGTTTTCGGCGGTGATCTGGACGGCTACAACTCCTACGCGCAGCGTGGCAACCTGCCCATGATGGAGCACGTCATGGCCGGCGGCATGGCCATCATGCCGGCCATCGGCCGGGTCAGGCTGATGCGCCAATGGGGCGGCATCATGGACATGAGTTTCGACGGCAGCCCGTTCATCTGCAAGACCGGTATCGACGGACTCTATCTCAATGGCGGGTGGTGTTATGGCGGTTTCAAGGCAACGCCGGCCTCCGGTTGGTGCTTTGCGCACACCATCGCGCGCGACGAACCGCACGAGCTCAACGCGGCATTCACCATCGACCGGTTCGAGAAAGGCCGTATGCTCGATGAAAAAGGCGTCGGCCCCAACCCATGGATACAGTAGGCAGCGCTGATGCATAGAATCGATTGTCCCTGGTGCGGCGTGCGGGATGAAGCGGAGTTTCAGTATCAGGGCGATGCCACCGTGCTGCGCCCTGCACCGGATGCCTCCGTGGAGGCGTTTCACCGTTACGTGTACATCCGCGATAACCCCAGGGGCTGGCACACCGAGTGGTGGCACCACGTCGGTGGTTGCCGGCAATGGCTAAAGGTGGTGCGCAACACCATGACTCACGAAATCGCCGTGTGTGGTGGGCCGCAAGATGAACTGTCTCAGCCGGAAGAGGGGAGCGGTCAGTGAGTCTGCAAAACCTCCGACTCGCAACCGGCGGCCTTATCGACCGGGACCAGGTCATCCATTTTACATTCGATGGCCGGACATATACCGGTTATGCCGGGGACACACTGGCCTCGGCCCTGCTCGCTCACGACGTGGTCCTCATCGGCCGAAGTTTCAAATACCACCGGCCACGGGGCGTACTTACCGCGGGTTCCGAGGAGCCGAACGCCCTGGTCGAGTTGCGCACCGGACCCCGCCGCGAAGCCAACACCCGGGCCACCATGGTGGAGTTGTTCGACGGCCTCGAGGCCTCCAGCCAGAACCGCTTCCCCAGCCTTGGTTTCGATGTGTTTTCGGTCAATCAGTTGTTCGGGCGCTTTTTCACCGCGGGCTTCTACTACAAGACATTCATGTGGCCGGCATCATTTTGGGAGAAGGTGTACGAAAAAATCATCCGGCGCTCGGCCGGGTTGGGCCGGGCGGCGACGGAACCGGACCCCGATCACTATGAACACGGCCACATGCACTGTGATGTGCTGGTGGTCGGTGGCGGACCCGCCGGACTGGCTGCGGCGCTGGCGGCCGGGGCAGCCGGCGCCCGCGTGGTAATTGCCGAGGAAATGGCCCGGTTCGGCGGCAACCTGATGCTGGACGGTGACGAGATAGACGGCATGGGTGCCGCGGACTGGGTGGATCAGGCGCAGCAGCAACTTGCCGCAATGCCCGATGTCACCATCATGCCGCGCACCACGGTGACCGGATACTACGATCACAATGTGCTGGCCGCGCTGGAGCGTGTCAACGATCATGTTGCCAGGCCGCCGGCGCACCAGCCGCGTCAACGCCTGTGGGTCATACGGGCCGGGGAGGTGGTGTTGGCCAGCGGGGCTCAGGAGCGGCCGATGGTGTTCGATGACAATGACAAACCCGGGGTCATGCTGTCGTCCGCGGTACGGCGCTTTGTCGATTCTTACGGTGTGGCACCGGGCCGGCAGTTTGCAGTCTGCACCAATAATGATGACGCTTACAGGACGGCTATGCTGCTCCTGCGACGGGGATTGCGTGTGCCGGTCATCGCGGACGTCCGCCTCGATCCGGGCCCGGTTGCAGAGGAGGCACGGGCCGCGGGCATCCGGGTCGAGACCGGCATGCTGCCCATGCGTGCCCATGGCTTCCAGCGGGTTTCGGCATTGTCGCTGCAGCGTGCCGATGGATTCTTTGCGGGCAAGGTGGAATGCGACTGCATCGCGGTCTCCGGCGGGTATTCCCCGGACGTGCACCTGGTGAGTCAGACGGGTCCGGCGCCGGTGTGGCGAGAGGATATTCAGGCTTTCGTGCCCGACACTCCGAACCGCAGGGAGCGCTCGGCCGGGGCGAGCTGCGGTACCTTCGATCTGGCGGGGTGCCTGGGTGAAGGCCACCGGGCTGGTTTGGCCGCGGCCCACGCCAGTGGTAACGAATCACGTAGTCCTTCTATATCGCCCGTGGCCCGGGCCGAGACATTCAATCCGATCCAGGCGATGTGGCGTGCTCCTGGAACCGGCAAGGCCTTTGTCGACTTTCAGAACGATGTGACTGCCAAAGATATACACCTGGCAAAACAAGAAGGGTATATCTCAGTGGAACATGTTAAGCGTTACACCACGCTGGGTATGGCTACGGATCAGGGCAAGACCTCCAATGTCAACGGCCTGGCTCTGTTGGCCATTGCCCGTGGGCAGAAAATTTCTCAGGTGGGTACGACCCGCTTTCGGCCGCCCTATTCACCGGTTGCTATCGCGGCCTTTGCCGGCCACGAGCGTGGCAAGAACTTTCAGCCGGTGCGCAGGACCGCCATGCAAGCCTGCCACCAGAGACTGGGGGCGACCTTTGTGGAGGCCGGTCAGTGGCTGCGCCCGCAATACTATGCCCGGCCCGGAGAAGGCGTTATGGAGGCGATCTGGCGGGAGGCCGATCAGGTACGTAAAACCGTCGGTTTGTGCGATGTGTCCACTCTGGGCAAGATTGAAATATTCGGTGACGACGCTGGAGAGTTTCTCAACCGGGTGTACATCAACGGCTGGAAGAAGCTGGCGGTTGGCAAGGCGCGTTATGGCCTGATGTTGCGTGAGGATGGTTATGTATTCGATGATGGTACGACATCCCGGTTGAGCGAAGACCACTATTTGATGACCACCACCACGGCTAACGCCGCGGGGGTGCTGGCCTACCTGGAACACGCATCACAGGTGTTGTGGCCCGATCTGGACATCCACTTCTGTTCCGCTACCGAGCAGTGGTGCGGCGTCGCCGTGGCCGGCCCCAGCGCGCGCAGGGTACTGATGGATGCATTCGCGGATTCGATCGACCTTTGCAGCGAGGCGCTGCCGTTCATGGCGGTCAGGGAGTTCGACTGGAAAAACGTCCGCAGCCGGATTTTCCGCATCAGTTTTTCCGGTGAACTCGCCTACGAGGTGAACGTACCGTGGCGCTTCGGCGAGGCCATGTGGAACACCATCTATTCCGCCGGTTTGCCCCACGGCCTGATCCCCTACGGCACGGAAGCGCTGGGTGTGTTGCGTATCGAAAAAGGGCACGTCGCGGGTAATGAACTGGACGGCCGCAGCACTGCCGCCGATATGGGGCTGGGGCGCATGATGTCGACCAGCAAGCACTACATCGGTTTGCCCCTGTCGCAGCGTGAGGGGATGACCGATCCGGATCGGCCGGGCCTGGTGGGTTTGAAACTGGTTGGTGATGAAGGCCGGTTGCGCGGCGGCGCTCATCTGTTCACGGACCGCGACGATGCCCGCACCGAGACCAGCCTGGGTTGGGTGACGTCGGTAGCCGACAGCCCGGCAGCAGGCACCTGGATCGGGCTGGGTTACCTGCAGGGCGGCATGGGCCGCAAGGGCGAGCGGTTGTATGCCGCGTACCCGCTCAAGGAGGAATCGGTGCCGGTGGAAGTGTGCCATCCCGTCTTCGTTGATCCCCAGGGAGAGCGGTTGCATGGTTGACCACGACCCGGAATTCAAACCGGTTACACCGTTGGCGGAGACAGCGGAGCTGCCCGGGTCGGATCAAATCGAACTTTCGGTGGTGTCCGGCGTGACCTGTGCGCAAATTTTTGCCAAATCCGGCAAGCAAGCCGAACTGTGCCGGCGTCTTGCCATCGGAGATCAACCGGGGTGCGCCATAGTGTTGCCGAATTTCACTGCGTTGCCGCTGTCGCCCGGACAGTGGATGCTGGTGTCAACGGAAGAAGCACAAAAAGACAGCTTTGCGGGCAGTATTGCGGATCAAATCGAAGGCATCGGCCACGTCTCCAATCAGAGTGACTCCCGTGTCTGCTTCCGCCTGAGTGGACCCGCGGCTCGCGCCG
>CAXMTM010000059.1:0-5084 GCA_964196385.1 Arenicellales bacterium | reverse complement strand
ACCGAGGATGATTTCAAGGAAGAGCGGGTTTACTCGCCGTATGCAGGCAGGGCCTACCCGGACAATGTGTTCTTCGGTGATACGCATTTTCACACCAACCTGTCGTTTGACGCCGGTCTGGTCGGCACCAGCCTGGACGCGCATACGGGCTTTCGCATGGCGCGCGGAGAGGAGGTCATCTCAAATACCGGCCAGCGGGTTCAGCTGATCCGCCCGCTCGACTTTCTCGCCATCACCGATCACGCCGAATTGCTCGGCCTGGCGCCCATGCTGCAGACATCGGATCCCCTGTTGCTGGCCGACCCCTGGGGCAAATGGGCGCACGACCGGTTCCAGGAAGGCCAGGAAGGCCGCATGGAACTGTTCGCGGAAATCATCCGGCTGTCCACCATCGAGGGTGTCAATCCGTTCAGCAGTAATGATGCCGCGGCGAGTATCTGGCAGGACTTCATCAAACTGGCGGACAGCTATAACGAGCCCGGCCGTTTCACTACTCTCTCCGGCTTCGAGTGGACTTCTACACCAAAGGGCGACAACCTGCACCGGGTGGTCATGTTCGCCGATGGTGCCGACAAAACGGGCCAGATCCTGCCGTTTTCGATGTTCGACGGTGATGATCCCGAAGACCTGTGGAAATTCCTGGCCCTGTACGAATCGAAAACGGGTGGGCGTGCCATATCACCTGCCCACAACGGCAATACCAGCAACGGCCTGATGTTCGACGGCAAGGACTTCAAGGGCAAGAAGATCACTCGGGGCTATGCCGAATTGCGGATGCGTTTCGAGCCGATCTACGAGGTTACCCAGGTCAAGGGCGACGGCGAAGCCCATCCGTTGCTGTCACCTGAAGACGAATTTGCGGACTTCGAGAATTGGGACGTGAGCAACCTTGCGGGTTCCGCACCCAAGGAAGAGTGGATGCTGCAATACGAATACGCTCGCTCCGCGCTCAAGCTGGGCCTCAAGCTCGGTGAGGAACTGGGCGTCAATCCCTACAAATTTGGCCTGATCGGCACCACGGATACACATACCGCGCTGGCCACAACGCGCGAAGAGAATTTCTTCGGCAAGTACCAGCATACCGAGCCGTCGCCCGAACGCCATGAGCGCGAGGTCATCCCGGCGGAAGATCCGGCACTGCGCATCATGACGGCCCAGGAGGTTGCATCCGGCCTGATGGCAGTGTGGGCGCGCGAGAACACCCGTGACGACCTGTTCGATGCGATGAAGCGCAAGGAAGTCTATGCGACTACGGGCACCCGCATCCGCGTCCGAGTATTCGCCGGCTGGGATTTTGCAGCGGATGAAGTTTTCCGCCCTGACTTCGTATCCCAGGGCTACCGCCGCGGTGTTCCGATGGGCGGTGATCTCCGCGCCGCACCGGATGGCAAGTCCCCGACGTTCATGATCCGTACCTTGCGCGATCCGGATGGCGCCAATCTCGACCGCGTGCAAATCATCAAGGGGTGGCTGGACGACAAGGGCAAGACTCATGAGCGCATTTACGACGTTGCCGTATCCGGTGGACGTGTAATCGGAGAGGACGGCCGGGCGCGCGAACCCGTTGGCAGTACCGTGGACATTGAAAACGCGACGTTTACCAACACCATAGGCAGCACCACCCTGGCCACCGTCTGGAGTGATCCGGATTTCGATCCCGTCCAGCGGGCGTTTTATTACGTTCGGGTCCTGGAAATTCCCACTCCGCGCTGGACAACCTATGACGCAGCATTCTTTGACATTCCCTTGCCGAAGACAGTGCCTCCGACGATCCAGGACCGGGCCTATACCACGCCGATTTGGTACACCCCTTGATTATCACGCTGACCAAGACGCTGAAGCTGCTTCGTGTCTAACTAAATTTTACGGGAAATTGAAATGTACAAATCACTAATCATTACTCTTATGTTTTGTCTTGCGCTGGCAGCGCAAGTCCCAAGTTCATTCGCCCAACGCTCCGGCCAGTCCATGTCCATTCAGACTGGTGTGGTCATCGCCGCCCAGGCTGTAAACCTGCAGTCTGCCGCAGGCCGCGGGGCAGCTATTGGCGGCGTAGTCGGACTGGCGGCCACCTCCAGCAACCGCAGCTCATCCCGGCGTATACGTAATACGGCGATCGGCGCGGGTACTGGCGCCTTGATTGCTCGCGGTGCACAGGGCAATCTCGATGGCATGCAATACACCATTGAGACTGGTCCGGGCTCACAGATCATCGTGGTTACCGACCAGACCCAGGTCCGCGTAGGCGACTGCGTTAACGTCGAGCAGGCCGGCAGCGGTACGGCAAACGTCCGGCGGGTCGCTGATTCGCTGTGCGAAGCAGCATTTTCCAACAGTGTCGACGAGGATTTGCATACCTATATGCAGTACGAGGCCGACATGTGCCAGAACGCAAAGGAACGCCTGATGGAAGCTGAAACTGACGAGGCGTTCGAAGTCGCCATGCGCCGGGTCAATTTCCTTTGTGATTATTGAATCTTGAACTATTGAGGTGATAACCATGTTACAGATGAATCGAAAAATTTTACTAATCCTGATAGCCACCATAGTGAGCGTTATGGCATTGCCAGTAGCGCAAGCCGATGAAACAACCGCGATGTTCGAAAACCTCGTGCCGGTCGAAGATGCGCAGGTCGGGATGGCCTACATCGATCCCAACGCCGATTTCAGTGTGTTCAAGCGCGTGATGCTCCTCGACACCTTCGTCGCCTTTCGCAGTGGCTGGGAACGTGATCAGCGTCGGGGAACCCGGAGGAATCGAGTCAGCGCTCGTGACATGGAGCGGATCAAGTCCCGGGTATCAGAGACTTTCAATGCCGCTTTCATCGATGTGCTGCAGGCGGACGATGGATTCGAAATCGTAGACGAGCCGGGTGACGATGTGCTGTTGATCCGTGCGGCCATTATTGACCTGGACGTTACCGCGCCTGATACACAGTCAGCCGGACGGTCGCGCACATATACCGCATCGAGCGGTGCAGCCACCATGTACATCGAGCTTTTTGATTCCGTCAGCGGCCAGATCATCGGAAGAGCCGCGGACCGGCAGGCAGCCCGGAGCCCTGGCAGCATGCTTAGTTGGAACACCCGCGTCAGCAACACAGCCAATGCGCGAAGGGTGTTCAACAGTTGGGCCGGCAAGCTGCGTGAGTTTTTGGATTCGCACTACACCAAGTAAACAAGCTGATTCGATTCGGCAAGGATAGAATGATGAAAAAGATTTATTTCCTGGCTTTATTTCCGACCCTCCTGTTGGCGGCCTGTGCATCCGGGCCAACGATTGTAGCCAACACCAACCCGGGCACAGATTTCAGGGCGTTTCAGACCTACAGCTTCTTCCAACCGCTGGGGACTGACCGCGCGGGTGGTGCGCGGACACCGCTTAGTACCCGACTGATCGCTTCTATGGAACGTGAAATGAGCGCGCGTGGCCTGGCAAAATCAGATTCGCCAGACCTGTTGGTTGATTTTACCGTCTCGGCTGTGGATCGCGTGGACATTCGTTCCACGCCCTCGCATACGGTTCACCGCTCACACTGGAACCGGGGTTTTTCGACCTGGCCAACTTACAGCACGACCGTTCGCCAGTATACGGAAGGTTCGTTGATCATCGATCTGATTGATCCGAACGCAAATCGCCTGGTGGCTGAGGGCGCGGCAACCAGCCGGATCAACAATACCGACTTCACTCAGCAGCAGATTGATGACGTGGTTGCGCAAGTTATGGCGAGTATCTGGGCGAACTAAGGCCTGTTAACACTTGCCAGATCACAGCGGTTGTCTGAGGGTTGATATTTGATCGGGCGCTTGGCCGCGGCGTCATTTTGCGTGATTTTCTAACCAGCCGAGGAGGCGTTGTTCAAGGTATGGGAAAAACGGGTTGTAACGCGTTCTCAGTAACCATTCCGGGGAGATTTTAAGCAAACTGCGTTCGCTCATCACCGCCAGGTTTCCGAGATAGATAAATTGATCATCCGGAGACGCCTCCTGGCCATAAAGTGGATCGGCACTGCTGCCTGAGCTGTAACGGTTAAGTATCTGTTCCGGCCCGGTGGGTGTTACGGAATAGGTTTTCCTGTCGAGTTGCCGGAAAAGAGTTTCTTCCAATTGCAGGTAATCACTGAAATTTCGAATCCCTTCGCCCACCATTTCGGCAGTGAACTCATTATTCAGTTTCTCCGTGTGCCAGGTTTCCAGTTTGTGTTTGCTGGAGCACCCCCCGAAACCGAGCAAAACAACCAGCATAGGGCCGGCGGCCAGAAACAGGTTGAACCGGCAAAACCGGTCACGAAAGATGCTCAATACAATCCTATCGGCCCCTGGTCAGAACGAAGTAACGCACACCACCAGGGGTTTCCAGGAAGTAAAGCTCCCTGCTTCCTGGAATATCGCGGTTGGTGAACCTCAGGTACAGATCGTCGAAGAATTCGGGAGTTTCCAGGCTGAAATTGTGAAAGTTGCGGGTGCGGTTTACCGGCGTGACGTCCACCAGAACCAGGCTGTCATCTTTGGCCTCTAGCAATTCGGCAATTTTTATGGATTGCTGGACCTGACCCGGGTTAGAGGGGTTGAGGGTGCTTTCACCGAGACGAAGGCCGCGATTGATCAGTCGACTGGCCAGCAGAGCACGGTCGTTCGACGAGACGTAGACGGTGACATTGCTTGCCAACATGCTCATCTCCTCCCTGGATTGCTGGTTGAACTCCTCGTGGTCGACATCGGGAGCGGTCAGCATGACGTTTTCGATCTCGGTCTGGGCGTCGGCCAGGTCAGGGTTACGATGCAACACGTGAAATGCATCAATGACAACCTGGCCGCCCATGCTGTTTGCCAGCATCCAGAGCCGATCGGGCTGAATGTCCCTGATAATCAATTCGATGAGTTCAGCAAGCTCGTCACCGGAAGCACCTGCGATGTCTTTCGCCCTGCGGTAGCCACGCAGTGAAGATCCCTGGTCGCCCGGCCAGTCGAATACCAGGACAGGTGTGTTGATATCCAGTACGTGGGCAAGAAATGCTGTTTTCCTCAGTGCCGAAGAGAAGCGTTCCCGGAACCCGTGAACGACCAGTAGGAGAGTTCTATCC